>CAZDLV010000172.1:0-5381 GCA_964506345.1 uncultured Rhodobacterales bacterium
TCGCGCCGATGACGCTGCGCGCGCCGGATTAATGGGTCCTGACCCTAGGGCGGTGGCGGTGTTTAATCCTTGAAGACGGCAGGGCGGTTTTCGAAGTTGGCCATGACGGCCTCTCGCTGGTTGTCGCTGCCCAGAACGGCGCGTTGTGCCCGCGATTCCGCCAACAGGGCGTGTTCCGTCGAGGCGCCCCATGTGTCGGAAACAAGCCGTTTGGCGCCCCGGACCGCCCCCGGGTTTTTTGTGCCTATCTCTTCGGCAAGCGCCAGCGCGGCGGCGAGCGGGTCGTCTGCCAGACTTGTGACAAAACCCCAATCGAGTGCCGCATGCGCGTCAAATATTTCGGCGGTATAGGTCAGACGGCGCACAACGTCCTGACGGGCGATTTGCGGCATCAGGGCCATCCCGCCCATGTCCGGCACCAGCCCCCATTTGCCTTCCATTATGGAAAAACGGGTGTCGGGGGCGGCTATGCGGATATCGGCGCCCAGCATGATCTGGAAGCCGCCGCCGAAGGCCGTGCCGTGAAGCGCGGCAATAACCGGCATTGGCAGGTCGCGCCAGCCGATGGAAACCTGTTGGAACATGTTGGCCGGACCGTGTGTGCGGGTCATGAAATCCAGCGCATCCGGGTTTTGCAGCATGGCGGCGAAGCTAAAGAAATCCAGACCGGCGCAGAACCCCGCGCCCGCGCCCGACAGGACGACAGCGCGAACATCGTGCGCCGAGGTCAGCGTGTCGATCGTCGCGCAAATTTCTTCTAGCATGGCTTGGTCGAGCGCGTTGCGTTTTTCCGGCCGGTTCAGCACGACATGTGCGATCGGGCCTATGCGTTCCAGCGTGACACGGTTATTCGTCGACAAAGAGGTTCCCCCATGCGCGATCGACCAGATCGACAGTCATTTCCCGCGGTCGTCCTTCGTAGTCGCAGATCGACAGGCTCTGATCGATCAGGAATGGCGCGTGATAGGCGGAATACTGGTTGTTTACGGCGGGGTATTTGTTCAGGATCAGGTGCTTCATGACGTTTTCGTCCGGCCGTATATGATAGTGCCGGCAGGTTTTTACGAAAATCTTCACGAAGTCTTCCTTCGTCGGGTTGTCTACCTTGATTTTATAATAAATCCGCCGCAAGGCAGCGCCATCGAACATTTCTTTCGGTGCAAGGTTGGTGGAAAAAATCACCAGCGTATCGAAAGGGACCATGAACTTCTGTCCTGACTGCAATGTCAGGATGTCGAAGTGCTGCTCCATCGGGACAATCCAGCGGTTGATCAGGGCCTGCGGCGATTCCGCCTGGCGGCCAAGGTCATCGACGATGAACACGCCGCCGGTCGCCTTCAGTTGCAATGGCGCCTGATAGGTCCGGGAAACCGGATTATAGTTGAGGTCCAGCATCGACAGCGTCAACTCGCCGCCGGTCATAACAGACGGACGACGGCAAAGAACATAGCGCTGGTCGAACGAGGGGCCTTTGCGACGCAGGGCGTTGGGGTCGAATTCTTCGGATTTGGCCAGCGTATGCACGATCGGATCATACAGCGAAATCACCTGCCCGCTGTATTCCAGAAATCGCGGCAGGTAAATGTTGTCGCCCAGCGCGTCGCGAATGCCGTTCGCTATAGACGATTTACCGTTTCCGGGCGGACCATACAGCAAAATGGATTTGCCCGAGTTGACCGCCGGACCCAGATTGTCCACCATGCCCTGTGCAAGCACCAGATGCGAAAAGGAATTTTCCAGATTTTCGCGGGTGATACTGACGTCGGCAATGCCTTGGCGTGCGGACTGTTTCCAGAAATCCGCGAGCGGCACCGGAAAAGCACCATAATATTCCGATTGTACCAGTGCTTCGGTGGCGCGCGCCCGCCCGCCGTCGGTCAATTGATAGCGTAACGAGGCAGTGGGAGATGCGGTTCTGACGCCGAGGGTCTCGATCAGGTTGTTCGTACGGCAGTCATCAATCAGTTCCTGCGTGATCGGCACCGATATGTGCAGTGCGTCGGCGATGTCGACCACGTCGCTCAGGTTTCGCCGAAAAACCGTTTTAAGCAGGATATCCCGCATCAATGTGAACTCGAGACCGAGATCGGCCATTGTTGTCGGTTCCGGCGGCTGGATCGAAACACTTTCCTGTTTGTTCATTTCGGGTTCACCCCTCTGGAGTTGGTGGTGATTGCTAGAAAAATGCGGCCCACGCCAGATAGAAAATCAACGCCGTGCCCATGCCGAATCCCAGCGGGAATTTCTTTTTGACCGACCAGGACTCCCATGTTGTCGTGATTGGTCGCGTGAAGGGCAGTTTGCCGAAAAGCCAGTGCAGCAGTACGGCGACCAGTGTGATTACCGCCAATAAAAACAGAAAGGTCCCGATGTCGTCGAATTTTATGAACAAGGCCATGACCGCCGCGAATTTCGCATCGCCGCCCCCTATTCCGCCAACGGAAAACAGCAGAAAAGCGGCGGCAAGCACCACAAGACCACCCAGAAGGCGCCACAAATATGCGTCAAGCGGCAGGAATACCCCCCCCACGACAAGGAAGGTGGCCGCCATGATCACCACCAGACGGTTCGGGATTTTCATGTAGCGCAGGTCGCTCCATGTTGCCCACAGACAAAAGGGGGTGGCGGCAACAAACAGGGCGTAGTTGGCAAACTGTGTCATCATAGCGACCCGAGCAGCGAAACCGCCGGTTCGAAGTATTGCGGGTGGACCTCGATCGCGGATTCCAACAATCCACGCGCGACATCGACATCCTTGTTCTTGATCGCCTCGCGCGCAAGATTATACAATAAAACAGCGCGTTCTTTATCGGTCATCGGCATAACGGGCAGGGCGTATATGCCCCGCTTGCCGCGCGAAAGAACCAGGTTGTTTTTGGCGGCGAACATTTTCGGATTGGCGGAAATTGCCTGTTTGAACAGTTTGTCGGCGTCGGCGTAGTCGCCGCGATTCAGCTTGGACAAGCCCCAGTTGTTCAAGACCTGCGCCGGCTTGGTCGTCAACCCGCGTGCAATATCGTAGAAGTTGTCGGCCTTTTCCCATTCCTTGAAATGGTCGGCGACCAGTGCTTCGAGGAAGTAACGTTTGAATGTTTCCACAGTCGGGGGAACCGCGTCGAGTTGTTTGCGCGCATCCTCCCATGCTCCGTTTCTTACCAGCGATTCCGCATATGCGACCCGGTCCTGATCGGTAGCATCGCCGGAGGCGATCAACTGTTCGTAAATCAACGCGGCCTCGGCGTGTCTTTTTGCGCGAACAAGGGATTCGGCGTATCCGCGTTTCAGGTCAACCCGGTCCGGATTTTGTGCCAGCGAGTCCTTGAAGAAATTCACGGCCTCCTCGGGGTCCGCGAGGTTCAGCATGATGTCGCTCAGGCCGGTTGCATCCACGGCATTTATCGGGCCAAGGCTGGCATTTTTTTCCGCATCCGTCATTTTGTTGCAGGCGGCAAGGCTGCCGATCAGCATGATGCCGAGTGTGACTGTTCTGAATCTGGTAAGGCTCATCTGCTCGCCCCTCTTTTTTCTATTTATTTGTTATCAGAAAGTAGCTTCCATTGCCATGTCGGACCAGAGAAAACTGGGTGATGTCCGGATTTTCAACGATGTTCTGCTGGATCAGCCCGTTGGCAAGGATCAGATTGTTGCGGATAAGGTCGGAATCACCGTTGTCGATGCCAAAGGCAACCCGAAATGCTTCGCGTGCCTGCAGGTAATCGCCAAGATTGATCAGGACAACACCAAAATTGTTCCATGCGGAAACCGAGTTGGCGTCGGCAGCAACGGCCTTGTCCAGCAGGACGCGGGCCTGGTTCAGCCGCCCGAGCTTGAGGTTTGCCGATCCCATCGCGCTAAGCACCTCGGCGGTGATGCCGTCTTCGGCGGCTGCACGTTGATAGGATTGCAGCGCCAGTTCGTATTCACCGGCCTTCATCAGGCGATCACCGACGATCATGCCATCAACGGAACCGGTGTGTGGCGTTCCAAGCGGCGGCGGCGGACCAACGCGCCCTGTATCGCTAAGCGGGAAGTTGGCCGGGGTGCAGGCTGCGAGCGTTCCCGTCAAAAGTAGCGGCAAAACGGATAGATGCAGGTGGCGAATGGTCATTTCAACAGGTTGACGTAGATGTCGTAAATGGAGGGGCCAACCAGAATGATCAGCAAGGGCGGAACGGTAAACATCATCGTGCCGACTGTCAGCTTGGTCGGCAGGACGTTGGCCTTTTCTTCGGCGCGCATAACCCGTTTGTCGCGCATTTCCGAGGCGTAGATGCGCAAGGCATCCGAAATCGACGTCCCGAACTTGGCCGACTGGACAAGCACGGTAACAAAGGCGCTGATATCGGACACGCCGCAGCGCTCGGCCATGTCGCGCAGTACGTTGACCCGATCCTTGCCGGCGCGCATCTCGTTCGCAACAATTTCGAATTCTTCGGCAAGGGTGGGGTAGGAAATCTTGATCTCGGTCGCAACGCGCAGGATCGCCTGGTCCAGCGACTGCCCGGCCTCGACACATACCAGCATCAGATCGAGCGCGTCGGGGAACCCGTTGGTCACGTCTTCCTGCCGCTGCTGCCGGCGTCGCTCCACCCAGTAGGGGGGCAGCATATAGCCGACGCCGCCCGGGACAACAATCGTTAGAATGACTGCGGCCAGTCCGGGGGTTCCGGGCTGGATCAGCACATACAGCACGCCGACCAGCATCAGGCCGACACCCATAACCATTTTGGCAAAGTTCATCGTCCGGACCGCAGTTTTCGAACGGTATCCGGCCTGAATCAGTTTTAGGCGGGCCGAGGAAAGCTCCTCGTCGTCCTGCGGTTCCAGAAAGCCTTTGAATTTTTCCAGATGAACACCCTTGCCGCTGTCATAGCGCAGTTTCGGTTGTTCGACCGGTTTGTTTTCGTCCTTGTCCGAGCCGCGAAGGGAAATTGCCGCGCCGCTTTGCAAGCGGGCAAACGGATCCTCGTCCTTTTTCAACAGGGCCGGCAGGGCCAGCAATATCAGGTAAAACCCGAGCAATCCAAGCACGGCGAACGGTGTCATTGGCCCCAGAAAGGCGTTCAGAAACGTCCAGCTGTTTGTTAGAAAATCCATATTGCCCCTCTGGCCGTCAAACTTTGATGTCAACCATGATACGCATGAAGATCACGTTTACAGTCAAGAATATCCCGACAACAATAGCGGCCGGAACAAATACCGGCGTACTTTGAACTTTTTCGTAATATCCCGGCTGCATCACGTTGATAAGAACCAGCGCCAGCAGCGGGAATATCGACAGAAACCAGCCCGACCATTTTGCTTCGGCCGTAATCGCGCGGACACGGCGGAACAGCTTGAATCGCGAGCGGATAACCTTGGCCAGTCCCTCGAGGATTTCG
>CAZDLV010000173.1:0-5334 GCA_964506345.1 uncultured Rhodobacterales bacterium
ATGCCTCGAACCTGCTTAAACCGGCGCTTCAGGGCGGCAAGCTGCGCTGCATGGGGTCCACCACCTACAAGGAATTCCGCCAGCATTTCGAAAAGGACCGCGCGCTGGCCCGCCGGTTCCAGAAAATCGACGTGAACGAGCCGAGCATCCCGGATTCGATCAAGATCCTTATCGGCCTGAAACCCTATTTCGAGGAACACCACCGCATCCGCTACACCAACGACGCGATCAAATCCGCCGTTGACCTGTCGGCGCGCTACATCCACGACCGCAAACTGCCCGACAAGGCCATCGACGTCATCGACGAGGCCGGCGCCGCGCAAATGCTGGTGCCCGAAAGCAAACGCCGCAAAACCATCGGCGCCAAAGAGATCGAGGCCGTCGTCGCCAAAATCGCCCGCATCCCGCCGAAAAACGTCTCCAAGGACGATGCCGCGGTGCTGAAGGATCTGGAAAAATCCCTCAAGCGGGTGGTCTTCGGGCAGGACAAGGCGATCGAGGCGCTGGCCTCCGCCATCAAACTCTCGCGCGCCGGTCTGCGCGAGCCGGAAAAACCGATCGGCAACTACCTGTTCGCCGGCCCGACCGGTGTCGGCAAAACCGAGGTCGCCAAACAGCTCGCCGATACCCTCGGCGTCGAACTGCTGCGTTTCGACATGTCCGAATACATGGAAAAACACGCGGTTTCCCGTCTGATCGGCGCGCCTCCGGGCTATGTCGGTTTCGATCAGGGCGGCCTGCTCACCGACGGCGTCGACCAGCAACCCCATTGTGTGTTGCTGCTCGATGAAATCGAAAAGGCGCACCCCGACGTGTTCAACATCCTGTTGCAGGTCATGGACCACGGCAAGCTGACCGACCACAACGGCCGCTCCATCGACTTCCGCAACGTGGTGTTGATCATGACTTCCAACGCCGGCGCCTCGGAACAGGCGAAAGAGGCCATCGGCTTCGGCAAGAACCGCCGCGAGGGCGAGGACACCGCCGCGATCGAGCGCACCTTCAGCCCCGAATTCCGCAACCGTCTGGACGCGGTTATCAGTTTCAGCGCCCTGCCGATGGAGGTAATCCTGAAGGTCGTGGACAAGTTCGTGCTGCAACTCGAAGCGCAGCTGATGGACCGCAACGTCACCTTCGACCTGACCCCCGAAGCCGCCGAATGGCTGGCCGAAAAGGGCTACGACGACCGCATGGGCGCCCGCCCGCTGGCCCGCGTCATCCAGGAACACATCAAGAAACCGCTGGCCGACGAGCTGCTGTTCGGCAAGCTCGCCAAGGGCGGCCTGATCCGTGTCGGCATCAAGGACGGCGAAATCGACCTGATGGTCGAAGAACCGACCAAGCTGCAAATCGGCAAGAAAAAGAACCCGCCGTTGCTGACAACGGAATAGCACCGGAAACACCGGCCGGGCGCGCGGGGCACCGCCCTTATGCGTCCGGCCGGACTTTGCCGTGCGGCCTTACCCGCATCGCCTGCGCAATCCCCCAGCAGATTTCGGGGACCAGCATCGCGGCAATAAAAACCGAGGCGCCGTTTGCCAGCGCATACACCATCCATCCCGAAAACATAAACCGCGCGACCGCATCATACCGCCCCAACACCGGCAGATCGAGCCGAAGCCGCACCACCGACCAGACAACCACGACAGACCCGAGAAGATTGGCGAAAAAGACGTGGAACACATCCGGTTCGATCATTTCCCCCGGCAGCCCCGCGGCCAGCCCCAGCCATGCAACCCCCTGCATCAGCCACACAAACGTCCACGGCGTTGCAAACCCGGCGGTCACGACAAGGTCGTACCACGCGCTCGCCCGATAAATTTTGCGATAAAGTTTCTGTGTCAGCATCCGGTTCTCCTTTTCAATACTGGATGCGACCGGCTATAAACGCTGGACCATGGTCAAGGGTCAAGCAAAACATGCAAATCGGTGAACTTTCCCGTAAAACCGGCAAAAGCCGCGACGCCCTGCGTCTCTACGAACGCCTCGGCCTGATCCGCAGCCAGCGCCGGTCGAACGGGTATCGCGACTACGACAACGCGACCCCCCGCCTCGTCGCCATGATAACACTGGCGCAATCTCTGGGCTTCACACTGTCGGAAATAACGCCGGAAATGCAGACGATTGCCAAACAGGGACTGGGAACACCGGCCGTTGCCGCACTGCTTGCCGCCAAACTGCAAGACGTCGATACACGCATTGCCGACCTTACCAGAAAACGCAACGAGCTGGCCGAAATGATTTCGCAAGTCTGCCCGATTACGCCCCCCTGAATCCGGCCGGCTATTTCTCGGTGAATTTCAACTCGATCCGCCGGTTGCGCGCCAGTGCCTCGGGGGAATTGCCCGGGTCAACCGGCTGGAACTCGCCAAAGCCCGTCGCGGCCAGCCGGTTCGGCGGGATACCGTCGTGGTCGATCATATACCGCACCACCGACAGCGCCCGCGCCTGCGACAGTTCCCAGTTGTCATGGAAGGGCGAACCCGCGCCGAGCGGCGTTTTATCCGTATGCCCGTCCACGCGCAAAATCCAGTTGATCTCCGGCGGAATCTCCTTGGAAATCGCCTTGATCACGTCCGCCACCTTGGAAATCTGCACCTTGCCCGCCTCGCCCAGATCCGCAGACCCCGGCGCGAACAGCACCTCGGACGAAAACACGAACCGGTCGCCGACAATCTCGATCCCGTCGCGGTTGCCCAACACCTGCCGCACCCGCCCGAAGAATTCCGAGCGATAGCTGCGCAGGTCGTTGGCCTCGGCCTTCAGGCGGGCATTTTCCCGCGCCTCCAGTTCGGCCCGCGCCTTTTGCTCGGCCGCAACCTTGGCCAGCGCCGCGTTCAGATCGGACCCCAACGTCTGCAACTGCACCTTGGCCGCACGATCCTTGGCCGCCGATTCATCCAGCAATGCCTGCAACGAACTCAGCTGCTGGCGCAATGCCGACGTCTGCTGGTTCAGCAAGGCAACCTGCCGCTGCGCCTCGGCCGAGGTCGCTTTTTCCCTGGACAACAGGTCGTTGGCCTGCGCCAGCAACGCATCCTTTTCCGCCAGACGCGCAACATTTTCCGCTTGCGAGCTGTCCAGATTTTTCCGCGCCGCCTCGGCGGCCGCCAACAATGTCAGCGTATCCTCGGCTTTCTGGCGCTGTTCCTCCAGTGCCAGCGTCATCGCCGTCAGTTCGGCACTGGAATTTTTCAGCTTGTCACGCAACGCCTGCGCCGCCGCGGCCTCGGCCAGACGCGCCTGCTCGGCCTTGTCCAGCGCGGCCGCAGACGCCGTTGCATTGGCGTCCAGCTTGTCACGCAAATCCGCCGCCAGCGCCTCCAGCGCGTCGGCCCGTGCTGCCGCCAGCCGCGCCTGTTCGGTTTCCTTGTTCAACTCGGATCGCGCCTGCGCCAACGCGATTTGCGCCGCTTCCTTGCGCGAAATTTCCTGATCGCGCGCGGTCTGCAAATCGGCAATGGCCGTCGTCTGGTCCGCAACCGTCTGCTGCACATCCTTCAACGAGGCCGCCAAGGAACTGTTGCGCCCCGTCAAATCGGTGTTCTGTGCAATCAGGCTGGCCACCTGTTCCTCGAAACTGGCAATGCGCGTCTGCGCCGCGTCCCGTTCGTTGGTCAGGCTGGCAATCAACGTCGATTGCAACTGCACCTGCGCGTTTGCATCGCTCAACCGGCTGTCCAGCTGCCCCAGCTGGTTCGACAAATCGGTGTTGCGCTTTTCTTCCAGCCCCAGCGCCTTGGCCAGACCGGCGACCTGACGCGACAAATCATCCAGTTCCGTCGCCTGCCCGGAAATCGTCTGGCGCAAGGTGAACTGCACGATCATGAAAATAGACAACACAAACATCAGCACCAGCAACAGCGCCGTCATGGCATCGACAAAGCCGGGCCAGATGTTGGCGGCAAGCCGCGCGCCTGATCTTCGGGACAGGGCCATGCGTCAGGTCTCGCCCTGATCGACGGCTTTTTGCAGCGTATAGATAAGCGTCGCCAGATCCTGCCGGATTTCGGCAATCGAATCCTGTCGTCCCGCCGACATTTCCTCAAGCACGCGCAGCAACTGCACGTCGATATTGCGCAACCGCATACGGGTTTCGGCGTCCATATTCTCGCCACCGTCGCCCGCCAGCCCTTTCAGCGCCTCCACCACCTGCATCTGGCCGGCGACCATCTTGTCCTGCCCTTGCGCCAGCCGCTCGATCAGGGCCGGATCCACGCCGCCCTGTTGCCCGCGCGGCTGCTGGCTCATCTGCTTGGCCAGAACCGCAATTCCCTCGGCCAGCGATCCCAGCCGGCTGTCGGTGCGCATCCGCTGTTCTTCGCCGCGCATCACCAGCTCCTTCAGGCTGTCGATCTGGTGCGAGGTCTGCTCCATCAATCCGGCAATCGCCGAACTGTCGATACCGCCACCGTCGCTATCGGCCAGTCCCACATGGGTGATTGACGAAAGCCACTCCTCCAGCTCCATATAGAACCGGTTCTGGCCGTGTCCGGCAAAAATCTCCAGCAAACCGACCGTCAGCGATCCGGCCAGCCCCAGCAGAGACGACGAAAACGCCGTGCCCATGCCGCCCATCTGTTTTTCCAGCCCGCCCATCAGCCCGTCGAACGATTCCATCGCCGTCTGCCCTTCTTGCGGCGCCAGCGAACGAATGGTCTCCACCACCGCCGGAACCGTGGTGGCAAGGCCGTAAAACGTCCCCAGCAGGCCCAGAAAAATCAGCAGATTGACGATATACCGGGTGATATCGCGGCTTTCATCCAGCCGGGTCGCCACCGAATCAAGAATGGAACGTGTCGACCCCGACGTCAGCGACTTGCGCGAGCGGCTGTCGTGCAGCAACGCCGCCAGCGACGCCAGCAGGCGCGGCGACTTGACGAACTCGTGCCCCGGACGATCCAGCGCAAAGCCCTCGATCCAGCCCACGGCGGAAAACAGGGTCCGCATCTGCCAGAAGGTCATGAAAACCCCGAACACGAACACCGCCAGAATGAACCCGTTCAGCCACGGATTCGCCAGAAATATCGGCGAAACCGTCGGAAACATCAGAAAAACAATGCCCCCGAACATCGCCATCACCACCAGCATCGTCAAAATCTGCCGGATCGGGGGCGAAAACTCGGGATCGTTATTGGTATCGAGGAACATTACTGGCTTTCCTTGCGTGTCAACGTCTGCGGCCCACTGTAATATCCGCGCCCGACAATTCCAACCGTGTTTTCGCCCGCAAGAAAAGTTGCAATTTGGCCACAAATACCCATATGTTTGGCAATGTTACCCCCGCAAGGGGTCCGTTTATTTATGCCCGTGCAACGGGCAGAGGGAAGGATA
>CAZDLV010000174.1:0-5328 GCA_964506345.1 uncultured Rhodobacterales bacterium
GCGCCGCTTGCCAATAGAACCACTATTGCCGGCGCGTCGCAAACCGCTGATATTTTGCGATATTCACGCTGGCGGCGCGGGGTTTACGGGTCACCGCCCTACCATGCGCCACCAAAATTCTTGCCTTGGCGCACGCGGCGGCGTAGCTTGACCCTCCGCCCACCCGACCGGAGATTTCGCCCATGACCGCCTTTGCCGCCCCGATTTCCGCCTCCATCTGGGACATGAAATACCGTTTCAAAACCCCCGAAGGCCGCGCGATCGACGAAACGGTCGAGGACAGCTGGCGCCGCGTTGCCCGCGCCCTCGCCGCGGTAGAGGACACCCCCCCGGACTGGGAGGACAAATTCTACAGCGCGCTGGAGGATTTCAAATTCCTGCCCGCCGGCCGCATCCTCGCCGGGGCCGGCACCAAACGCGCCGTGACCCTGTTCAACTGCTTCGTCATGGGCACCATCCCCGACACCATGAGCGGCATTTTCGACGGGCTGAAAGAGGCCGCGCTCACCATGCAACAGGGCGGCGGCATCGGCTACGATTTTTCCACCCTGCGCCCGCGCGGCGCGGCGGTCGAGGGGGTGGGGGCCGACGCCTCCGGCCCGCTCAGCTTCATGGATGTCTGGGACGCCATGTGCCGCACCATCATGTCCGCCGGCTCGCGGCGCGGCGCGATGATGGCCACCATGCGCGTCGACCACCCCGACATCGAGGATTTTATTACCGCCAAACGCGACGCCGCCCGCCTGCGGATGTTCAACCTCTCGGTCCTGATCACCGATCCGTTCATGCAGGCCGTGAAGGCCGACAAACCGTGGGACCTGCGTTTCAACGGCAAGGTCTATCACACCGTGCAGGCCCGCGACCTGTGGAACAAAATCATGCGCTCCACCTATGATTTTGCCGAGCCGGGCGTGATTTTCATCGACCGGATCAACGGGAAAAACAACCTGAACTACTGCGAGACCATCGCCGCCACCAATCCCTGCGGCGAGCAACCCCTGCCGCCCTATGGCGCCTGCCTGCTCGGCTCGATCAACCTCGCGCGCCTTGTCGACAACCCGTTCGGGGACGATGCCACCCTCAACCTCGGGCAGCTCGACAATCTGGTCGCGACCGCCGTGCGCATGATGGACAACGTGGTTGACGCCTCGCGCTTCCCGTTGCCGCAGCAGGAGCAGGAGGCCAAGGCCAAGCGTCGCATCGGTCTTGGCGTCACGGGCCTTGCCGACGCGCTGCTGATGCTCGGCCTGAAATACGGCACACCGGAGGCCGCGGCGCAAACCGGCGAATGGCTCAAGGCCATCGCCACCGCCAGCTACCGCACTTCGGCCCGTCTCGCCGCCGAAAAGGGCGCCTTTCCCCTGTTCGAGGCCGAACCCTACCTCGCCAGCGACATGATGCGGAAAATGGACATCGAGACCCGCGAACTGGTTGCCGAACACGGCATTCGCAACGCTTTGCTGACCTCCATCGCCCCCACCGGCACGATTTCCCTTTATGCCGGCAACGTCTCCAGCGGGATCGAGCCGGTATTCGCCTATGCCTACACCCGCAAGGTGCTGCAACCGGACGGCTCGCGCACCGAGGAGGAGGTCGTGGATTACGCCGTCAAACTGTTCCGCGAGAAATTCGGCGATACCGATCTGCCCGAACATTTCGTCAACGCCCAGACCCTCGCGCCGCTCGACCACGTCCGTATGCAGGCGGCGGCACAGGAATGGGTCGACTCCAGCATTTCCAAAACCATCAATTGCCCTGCGGATATCGATTTCGACGATTTCCAGCAGGTCTATATGGCGGCATGGGACAGCGGCTGCAAAGGCTGCACCACCTATCGCCCCAACGCCATCACCGGCTCCATCCTGACGGTCAGTGAAAAGGTCGACTCGAAACCCGAATCCGAGGCCCCCGACCACCCCGGCGATGTGGTCTATCTGTCCGAACCGCTCGACCGGCCGGAAAACCTGCAAGGACAGACCTATAAAATCAAATGGCCGCTCAGCGAACACGCCATCTATATCACCGTCAACGACGTGATCATCGGCGGCCACCGTCGCCCGTTCGAGGTGTTCATAAATTCGAAAAACATGGAACACTTCGCCTGGACCGTCGGCCTGACCCGCATGATTTCCGCCGTATTCCGGCGCGGCGGCGACGTGTCCTTCGTGGTCGAGGAACTGAAAGCCGTGTTCGACCCGCGCGGCGGCGCATGGATGAACGGCAAACAGATTCCGTCCATCCTCGCGGCCATCGGTGGCGTGATCGAACGTCACATGGTCGAAACCGGTTTTATCCCCGGCGAGGGACTGGGCCTGAAATCCGACCCGCAATCGCGCGCACTGGCCGTCGGCGAGCGCCCGCCCGCACCCGCCTGCCCCAACTGTGGCCAATACGCCCTGCGCATGATCGAAGGGTGCATGACCTGCGCCGAATGCGGCCACTCCAAATGCGGGTGACCGCAGGCCGGATCAGGGGGTTTTTCTGGTTATCCTGATGTTCGGCACTTCGCGCAGAAATGAATCGATCTCGGCTCTTGTAGCCGGCCATCCGGCCGCATCCCCGAGCGGAAAGGCATCGCCGCGCCAATGCCGGTATACCTTGATAAAATCGTCGCCTGTCTTGTAGATGAAAAACACCGCGACCTCGCCCTTTGTCGGGTTGTCATTGTATTTCGGACACGGAATCAGATACAGCGCCTCGCTGTCTGTCTTTTCCAGAAAAACCATCGCGTCGGGCGGCGTGCCACAGGCGTTCCGGTAAACGCCGTACTGGATCGATAGATATTCATCCAGCGTGTATGGCAGATTTTCCTCGATCATGGTGGCGAACAGCGTCGTCCACGCCTCGAAGCTCTCGCCAGCGGGAATCAGCTCGTTGATAACCGTCGGGTTTCCCTGCGGCGATACCCCCGACTGCGAATACGGCGTGGCCCCGTCCGCCACAAATGGCGGAACCGGCACCGCAACCGAAAGCGACGGGGATTCCGAAACCTGCGCATCCTGCGCCAGCGCAGCGCCCGAAACCAGCAACCCCAGCGCGGCAATCGCGCCTGAAAATAATATTCTCATAATACCCTTCCGCATTTTCTATGGCTGCAGGCTATCGCCCCTTCAGCCATCCGGCAATCCCCTCCAGCGCCGTGATCCCTTGCGGGATCACCTTGCCCAGGCTGACAAACCCGTGGATCTGCCCGGGAAAATGCCGATGCGTGATATCCACCCCCGCCGCGCGCAGCTTTTCGCCGTAAGCCTTGCCCTCGTCCATCAACGGATCGAAACCGCCGGTGATAATATAGGTGTCCGGCAACCCTGCGACCGGCCCGAACATGGGCGAGAATCGCGGGTCTGTGAAATCTGTCCAGCCGCCAGCATAGGTGTCGCGAAACCAGAACAACAGGCTGTCCGGCAGAACATAGTCCGCGGCCAGCTCTTTGACCGAGTCGCTCGCCAAAGTTCCGTCCACCACCGGATAGACCAACACCTGAAACGCCGGTTTCGCCCCGCCCTTGATGGTCAGTTGCTGTGCCACCACCGCCGACAGGCAGGCGCCCGCACTATCGCCGCCCACGCCGGTTTTTACCGGATCTATGCCCAGTTCCGCCCCGCGCGCAACCACATCCAGAAACGCCGCCTCGCAATCCTCGGGCGCCGCCGGAAACGGATGTTCCGGTGCCAGCCGGTAATCGACCGCAATCACCACCCCGCCCCAGTATTTCGCCAGTTTGGCGCAGGTATGGTTGTGGCTGTGCAAATCCCCCTGCACAAAACCGCCGCCGTGGTAATAGACCATCGCCGGACGCGGGGTCTTGTCGGCATGATCGCTGAACAGCCGCGCCTTCAACGGCCCTTCGGCCCCCTGCACGGTGATATCCTCGACCCGCGCCAGATCGACCCGCACGTCGAATTTGTCGGCCACATCGCGCAGCATCTTGCGCCCTTCGGCCACATCCGGCACCTCTCCGGGCGCGCGCATGTGGTTGACCAGACGTCCGACGGCAAAGGCCTTCGGGTCGATCATTTCGCCGCGATAGACCTCGCGGTTCGGAAACAGCGCCGCCACCACGCCTTCGGGCAGGAATACCCGCACAAGGCTGCCGATCATCGCGATTTTCCCCATCATCCCCTCCGGTTTTGCAAAATCCTGCAAAAACTACCACAAAACCGCGGTTTGATAAAATTTTCTTAACTTTTCCTCCCTATAAACGAATCCATTGAGCGATAGAGGCACCATTGTCTCAGGGTTTATCGCGCCAGGACTGAATATTTCGTTAACCGCTGCGAAAGCATACGCAGCAAGCCTAACCCGCCCGATCATTGCGCCGATTCACGACCGGCATATGTCAGCAATACGCTCATGATCGGGCCTTGGCGCGGTAAGCTCTAAATACAGGCGAATTCCAACCCGAATTCCCTAATCGCCAGAGGCCACGGCCTCCCCCGAGAATTTCCTGCTAAAATGGGGCTGTTCTGGACAAGCGCCATATTTTTTGTGCCTAAAATCCTTCGGGCCGCCCGCGAAATCCTGTCGCCACCACGAATTTCTCGCTCGAATCCGCGCGGCTGGCGGGCGGTTTCACATGGATGGTCTTGTCGAAATTCTTTTTCAGCAGCAACAGCAGCTCCTGCTCCGCCCCGCCGGCCAGAACCTTGGCAACGAAGGTGCCGCCCTCTTCCAGCACATCGAGCGCGAAATATATCGCCGCCTCGACCAGCGCAACGATCCGCAGATGGTCCGTCTGTTTATGGCCCGAGGCGCTCGCGGCCATGTCCGACATCACCACATCGGCCTTGCCGCCCAGCCACTCCTTGACCTTGTCGTCGGCGGCTTCTTCCAGAAAATCCAGAACGTAAATATCGGCACCGGCAATCGGCTCCACCTCTTGCAGGTCGATCCCCAGAACCGTGCCGGTCTTCTTGCCCTTGCGTTCGCCCAGCGCGTTGACCTTGTCCACCGCCACCTGACACCAGCCCCCGGGCGCACAGCCCAGATCGACCACCCGCGCGCCGGGCACCAGAAAGCCGAAACGCTCGTCCAGTTCCTTGATTTTATAGGCGGCGCGTCCGCGATACCCCTCTGCATTGGCCCGCTTCACATAAGGGTCGTTCAACTGCCGCTCCAGCCACAGCGTCGAGGACAGCTTGCGCCCCTTGGCGGTTTTCACCCGCACCTTCAAATCCCGCTGCCCGCGCCCCGAGATGTTCTTTTTACGCTTGGCCATGATCGTCGCAAACCCCGTCCGCATTCATCTTCGAAAACAACATCCCCTCGCGCAGGCCGCGATCCGCGACGCGCAGGTAATCCGTCGGCCAGATGCGGATCAGCGTCTGC
>CAZDLV010000175.1:0-5302 GCA_964506345.1 uncultured Rhodobacterales bacterium
ATGTCATCACCGCTAGCCAGTGGCAGGTATTTTCTAGCTGGCGTACATTGCCTGGCCAGTGCAGTGATGTTAAGTAGACCATGGCTTCATCGTCGATCGTTTTTGGCTCGACATCACCATCCTGAATAGATAAATCACTGACTGCACGTTGTATCTTGCCCGGCATGGAGCCGATATAGGTGCGGCGATGGCCGCGGATCTCGGATTCGTCACGCACACCGCCGAGGCTGATGCGGATAAACTCGCGCCCCGTGGCCTTGGCGACCGATTTGCCGAGGCTGGTTTTACCAACCCCCGGCGGACCGACAAGGCACAGGATCGGGCCGCGCAGTTTCTTGCTGCGCTGCTGCACGGCGAGATATTCGACGATCCGTTCCTTGACCTTTTCCAGCCCGTAATGGTCCTGATCGAGAACCTTTTGCGCCTTCGACAAATCCTTTTTCACCCGTTTGGTCTTGCCCCACGGCAGCGACAGCATCCAGTCCAGATAATTCCGCACCACCGTGGCCTCGGCCGACATCGGCGCCATGTTTTTCAGCTTTTTCAGCTCGCCTACGGCTTTTTCCCGCGCTTCCTTCGGCAGTTTCACCTTGTCGATACGCGACTGGATTTCGTCGGCCTCGCTGGACCCTTCCTCGCCGTCGCCCAGTTCCTTCTGGATCGCCTTCATCTGTTCGTTCAGATAATACTCGCGTTGCGTGCGCTCCATCTGCGACTTGACGCGCGACTTGATCTTTTTCTCGACCTTCAGAACCGACATCTCGCTGTTCATCAACGCATAGATTTTCTCCAGACGCTCGGCGACGTCCGGCAGCTCCAGCAATCCCTGTTTGTCCTCGATGGACACCCCAAGGTGACCGGCAACCGTATCCGCCAGTTTCGCGGCACTTTCCGCCTCGGCTATCGCGTTCACCGCGTCTTCCGGTACATTCTTGTTCAGCCGCGCATACCGCTCGAACTCGGCGCTGACCGACCGGGTCAGGGCGGTTATGGTATCCCCGTCGGTCTCGATTTCGGCGATCAAATCCGCCTCGGCCTCGAAATACTCGGCGTTTTCCAGAAAACGGGTGATTTTCACACGGCTTTTGCCTTCGACCAGCACTTTGACCGTGCCGTCGGGCAGTTTCAGCAATTGCAGAACATTGGCGATTACGCCGTATTCGTTGATAGTATCGACACCCGGCTCGTCTTCGGATGCGTCTTTCTGGCTCGACAGCAAAATCTGCTTGTCGTCGTGCATCACCTCTTCAAGCGCACGCACGGATTTTTCGCGCCCGACAAAAAGCGGCACGATCATGTGGGGGAAAACAACAATATCCCGCAAGGGAAGAACCGGATAGGTAACGCTGCTCGTCTCGGTCATGGGTATTCCTTATAGCTGCAAGGTGCGCCGTCCCGGTTTTCGGCAACTGCGGCACCTCCATTGGTCAGGTGTAATCTGGAGGCACCGCCTTCGAGTTTCAAGTGCAAAACAGCGTGCCACGCAACAGATGGTCGCATATTAACGGCCGATGTTTTCCGCTAATTGTTGCGCATGGATATCGTTTTCGACCTCGACCGGTTCATATCAGCGCAGGAACCGGTTTACGACACAGCGCTTGGCGAATTGCGCAACGGGCGCACGGAAAGCCAATGGATGTGGTATATTTTTCCACAAATCGAAGGGCTTGGATACAGCCAGACCTCGGTGTTTTATGCCATCGGCGACCGGACCGAAGCCGCCGCCTATCTGGCCCATCCGGTGCTTGGCCCGCGTCTGGTCGAATGCACCTCAGCCGCGCTTGCCCATGCCGCCGCTGGCGCACTGGCGCTTTTCGGTTCGCCGGATGATCTGAAATTCCATTCCTCGATCACTCTGTTTTCGCGCGTCAAAGGCGCCGATCCGGTGTTTTCGGCGGCACTCGATGCCTTTTTCGGCGGCATCGGCGACGAAAAAACCCTGAAAACCCTGCGGATCGCCTTTATTGAATCACTCGGCTGACTCTCTTTTTTGCAAAAATACTCAAAGCGGCACCATATCCCCCTTGGCGCGGCGGGCATGGAAAGTCACAACAAAATCCGCCAGCGCATCCTTCGCAATCGCATCGCGCAATCCCTGCATCAGTTCCTGATAATAATGCAGGTTGTGCCATGTCAGCAGCATCGACGAAATAATCTCCTGCGCCTTGAAAACATGGTGCAGATAGGCGCGCGAATAGTTGGTGCAGGTCGGGCAGGAACATTCCGGATCGATCGGGCGCGGGTCGTCCTGATGGCGGGCATTCTTGATATTCAGCGCCCCCATGCGGGTCAGCACCTGCCCCGTGCGGCCCGAGCGGCTGGGCAGAACGCAGTCGAACATATCGACGCCGCGCTGCACCGCGCCGACAATGTCGTCCGGCTTGCCGACCCCCATCAGATAGCGCGGCTTGTCCGCAGGAAGCATATCGGGGGCGTAGTCGAGAACCTCGAACATTGCCGCCTGCCCTTCCCCGACCGCCAGCCCGCCGATGGCGTAACCGTCAAATCCGATGCCGGTCAGCGCCTTGGCGCTTTCCTCGCGCAGATGCGGGAAAGTGCTGCCCTGCTGGATGCCGAACAGGGCGTGGTCGGGGCGGTCGCCGAAGGCCTCTTTCGAACGATCCGCCCACCTCATCGACATGCGCATGGAGTCGGCGGCAACGTCTTCGGTTGCGGGGTAAGGGGTGCATTCGTCGAAGCACATGACGATATCGCTGCCGAGCATCCGCTGGATTTCCATCGAGCGTTCCGGCGTCAGGTTGTGTTCGGAACCGTCGATGTGGGATTTGAATTTCACGCCTTCTTCGGTCAGCTTGCGCAGCCCCGTCAGGCTCATCACCTGGAAACCGCCGGAATCGGTGAGGATCGGTTTTGACCAGTTCATGAATTTGTGCAACCCGCCGAGGCGCTCGATCCGCTCCGCTGTCGGGCGCAGCATCAGGTGATAGGTGTTGCCCAGCAGGATATCGGCGCCGGTGGCCGCAACGCTTTCCGGCAGCATGGCCTTGACCGTGGCCGCCGTGCCCACCGGCATGAAAGCGGGTGTGCGGATGTCGCCGCGCGGGGTGTGCAGCACACCGGTGCGCGACTTGCCGGCAGTGGCCGAGATTGTGAACGAAACGTTTTTCAAGGATTCACCCGTGTTTTTCCAGTCCTGCGCGTTTGACCTCAAATTTGCCGCAGATACAAGTGGCGCGATGATCTGGACGTAGTGAAATTTATACCCTATATGTTTTGTCAGGAATTCCGAAAGGGTAGAAATAATGAACGCAAATACAGAAATGCCGATGGAAGGCACGCCGCTGATCAAGCCGTCCACCACCGCGCATCCGCTATACGATTCCGTGGTCGAGGCCTGCCGCACCGTGCATGACCCCGAGATTCCGGTAAATATCTATGACCTCGGGTTGATCTATACAATCGACATCGACGACGATAGCAATGTGCAGATCACCATGTCGCTGACCGCCCCGGGCTGTCCGGTGGCCGGTGAAATGCCGGGCTGGGTCGCCGAGGCTATCGAGCCGCTGCCGGGTGTCAAAACCGTCAACGTGGAACTGGTCTGGGAGCCGCAATGGGGCATGGACATGATGTCCGACGAAGCGCGCCTTGAACTGGGGTTCATGTAGAATATGGCCGGAATCGTTCGAAATATGTTTTACCGCTTCAGCGTCAGCGCCCTGATCGGGGCCGCCGTGGCCGGTTCGGTGGTGTATTTCACCAACGACCGCGTAGTCAAAGGTTACCGCGCCGACGTGGCCGAACTGGCCGCACAACAAAAAGCGGCGGCGGATTCGTTTGCGGTTTTGCTCGCCGATATCTCCGACCGGATCGCCGCGCTCGACACCGCACGCCAAAGCGATGTGGCGGCGTCGGGCGAAGCACTTGCCGCGCTGCAAAGCCAGTTGGACGAAGCCGTGCGAACCCTTGGTGTTGTCGAATACACCGTAAGTGCGCTGCCCGATGCCGAGACGGCAGCCGCACAAAATACCGCGCTGCTGGACGCGTTGAAAAACATGCAGACACAACTCGACGCGCCCGGCGCCACCGGAACCTCGCCAAGCCAACCGATGGAGGGACAATAGATGTTCGGAATACCGGGAAAACAGGCCGTAACGATCACCGACACCGCCGCCAGACAAATCGCAAAACTGATGGCTGACAAAGGCTCTGAAGGGTTGCGTATCGGCCTGAAAAAAGGCGGGTGTGCCGGCATGGAATACACCATGGAATATGTCGATCAGGTCGATCCGGCCGACGAGGTTGTCGAATACAACGGCGCCCGCGTCATGATCGCCCCGATGGCACAGATGTTTCTGTTCGGCACCGAAATCGACTACAAAACCTCGCTGCTGGAAAGCGGCTTCGATTTCCGCAATCCGAACGTGACCGAGGCCTGCGGGTGCGGCGAATCCATCAAATTCGAAGGCATGTAACCACATATCGGGCGGAAACGTCGCTATTTTGTGGCAATTTCGCCCTTTATTGATGGCCACACCCTGCTATTTTCGCAAAAAACAACCACAAGGGAGACAACCATGCGCCGCAAAGTTGCCGCAGGAAACTGGAAAATGAACGGGGTAAAGGCCTCTTTGACCGAGGTGGAGGCCCTGAAACCTGTCGTTACCGGCGGCTGCGACGTGATCCTCTGCCCGCCCGCAACACTGGTTGCGGCGATGGCGCAGGCGGCGGACGGCTCCGGCATTATGGTTGGCGGGCAGGATTGCCACTGGAACGAAAATGGTGCGCATACCGGCGATATTTCGGCAAACATGCTGGTGGATTCGGGGGCCGGCGCGGTGATCCTCGGCCATTCCGAACGGCGCGCCGACCACGGCGAAACCGACGATATGATCAAGCGCAAAACCGAAGCCGCCTGGCGCGCCGGTCTGCTGGCCATCGTCTGCGTCGGCGAGACCGAGGCCGAGCGCGATGCCGGCACCACGCTCGATGTGATCGGCGGGCAGCTGGACGGGTCCACACCGGACGGGGCAACGGCTGAAAACACCATCATTGCCTACGAACCGGTCTGGGCCATCGGCACCGGCCGCACCCCGACGCTGGCGGAAATCGCCGAAGTGCATGATTTCCTGCGCGGCAAGCTGGTTACACGGTTTGGCGACGCAGGCGAAGCGTTCCGGATTCTTTACGGCGGCTCGGTCAAACCGACCAACGCCGCCGAGATTTTCGCCGTCTCGAACGTGGACGGCGGACTGGTCGGTGGTGCCTCGTTGAAGGCCGCCGATTTTGCCGGGATAGTTTCCGCTGCCGGTTAGGACGCCTGTTTCTGTTGCTCCGGCAC
>CAZDLV010000176.1:0-5250 GCA_964506345.1 uncultured Rhodobacterales bacterium
GTCAATATCCCCACGGACGGCCGCGTGCCGCGTCTTTGGCACCGAGCAGGGTCAATGTTCGGGCTTTGACCAGGATTTCCAGTGCGCCGCGATACCGTAATACAGTTTTTCCCGCCGTCAGGCACTGGCCGTCCGGCGGTGTAACGCGCGGGGCTATTATTAACGTATGCGCCTTGCACAGCGGCGCAATGACTTTGGCGTCGGTTCCTGTGTAGGAAACCAGTCGCCACGGCGGTTTATCGATAAACGACAATGTTTTGTCGCCGGAAATTCCGCCACGCAAATGGGCCTGTTCCTGACCCGCTGTGTCGCCGTCGTTTTGCAACCAGATGCGCGCCGTATACCCGTCACCGCGCGGGCGGTTTAGCGTTCTACCCGACTGGCCGTTTATGCTCCATAACCGGCCGGATTCCGCGACGAGGATTTCGGGGCGCGGCAATATTCCCCATACCCCCAGTGCGCCGGCCAGCACGGGTACGGCCAGCAAGCGTAGCCGGCCGACCCACACAAACCCGAATACCATCGCCCCGAGGATTGTGGCAAACACCGGGGCAGCGGTGGTTTTTATGGCGATCACCGGCGCGTTCAGGGCCGCAATTGTGCCGGCAACGTAAAGTATCCAGCCGATTCCTTTCCCCATAACCGAAAGCGCCACGCCGCCAAGACCGAACGGCCACAGAAGGATGGCGGCGACGGCCGACGGTATGATCAATATGCCCATGACCGGCACGGACAGAACATTGGCAATCAACCCGAATTTCGAAACCTGGTTGAAATAGAAAGCCGAAATCGGGGCGGTTGCCATTGCCGCGATCAGTGATGTCAGCACGACGGCAACAACGGGTCCCGATAGTCGCGCAAGCAATCCCCCTGCCCGCGGCCGACGATGTTTGTGAAGTGCGCCGTAGGCGGTTATCAAGGCCGCCGTTGCCGCGAATGACATCTGGAATCCGACATCAAGCAAGGCGGATGGCCGCAATACCAACACGATCATTGCGGCGACGGCAACCGCGCGCATGGTAAACACCGGCCTGTCAATCAATACCGCAACAAACACCACGACCGACATGACGAAGGCGCGCTGCGTTGCGACGTTGGCACCTGACAGCATCAAATATCCGAACCCTGCCGCAATGGCGACTACGGCTGCGATTTTTTTGACCTGCCGCCGCAAGGCAATGGCAGGAAACATCGCGGCAACGGCCCGCACCAGCGTGAATACAAGTCCGGTCAACAAGCCCATGTGCAGGCCCGAAATCGCAAGCAGGTGCGCCAGATTTGCGACACGCAAATTGCGCGTGACGTCCGGATCGATACCGGACCGGTCGCCTGTCAGAATTGCGGCAGCAAACGCACCGTTCTGACCGGAAATCCGGTCGCGTATCAGGCCGGACAAACGCATACGGGTTTGAAAAATCCTGACGGATATCCCCGCATCGCCACGCGGTGCCGCCGGAATGACCGGATTTCGTGTGTATCCAACGGCGCCGAGTTGGCGAAACCATGCATATCTGCGAAAATCGAATCCGCCCGGTTCCACCGGCGCGCCGGGGGGGGCCAGGCTTCCGGTCGTCGTGATCCTGGCGCCCGCTTGCAGGGTATCGGGCGCAATATACCCCCGCAAAGAAAGGCGGATCTGCGCAGGCGTTTGGCTCGGGCTGTGGTCGGGAAGGTATACGGAATCGAGCGTAATACGCGGCGCATTCGTGGGCGACCGGTCAAGGGCGACGATGCGCCCCTCGATCGGCCCGTAATAGCGAAAGGGCAGAACCGGCGCAGCGCGGCGTCGGCTCTCGCTGGATGCCGCGACAAAACCCGCAATCACCAACGCGCACGCGGTCAATAACATCGCCGGATATGTCGGGGTAAATAACCGCGCCAACAGCGCAAGCCCTGCCAAGCCGGCGGCAAGGAATACCTGCGATGGTGACGGTTCCGCAGGAATGCCGAAATACACGCTGATGCCAAGACCGAACATCACCGGCACCCAAAGGAATGCCGCAGACAGTTGCTGGTCGAAAACGGCGCGGATGCGTGTTATATCCACCTCTTGTTCTTTTGCCCCCAAATGGCCTAAAAGCTGCTGACTTCTATCCGTATTCCGGTTACCAAAAGGTTAATTCCATGACACAGATCGTTACCCGTTTTGCCCCCTCGCCCACCGGATACCTTCATATCGGCGGAGCGCGCACCGCGCTGTTCAACTGGCTGTTTGCGCGCCATTCCGGCGGCAAGTTTCTGTTACGGATCGAGGACACGGACCGCGCACGTTCAACACCCGAAGCGACCGAGGCGATTTATGCCGGTCTGCGCTGGCTCGGCCTTGACTGGGATGACGAGCCGGTCAGCCAGTTTTCGCGGATTGCGCGTCACACCGAGGTGGCCGAAGAAATGTTGCGTAACAATGCCGCCTATAAATGTTATGCCACCAAAGAGGAAATCGATGCGTTTCGGACCAGGGCGCGCGCCGAAAAACGCCCGCCGTTGTTCCGATCGCCGTGGCGCGATGCCGATCCCGCGACCGCACCGGACGCCCCCTATGTCGTGCGCTTGCGTGCGCCGCTTAGCGGAAAAACGCAAGTCGATGACAAGGTGCAAGGGCTGGTAACATGGAAAAACGAGACGCTGGACGATCTGGTCCTGTTACGTTCGGACGGAACGCCAACCTACATGCTGGCAGTTGTGGTGGACGATCACGATATGGGGGTAACCCATGTTATTCGCGGTGATGACCACCTGACCAATGCCGCGCGCCAAACGCTGATCTATACGGCCATGGGCTGGGATTTGCCGGAGTTCGCGCATATACCGCTGATTCACGGCCCTGACGGTGCCAAACTGTCCAAACGCCACGGTGCGCTCGGGGTGGAGGCATATCGCGATATGGGCTATCCGGCCGCAGCCATGCGCAACTATCTGGCGCGCCTTGGATGGAGCCACGGTGACGAGGATTTCTTTACCACCGAACAGGCCATCACATGGTTCGATCTGGAATCAATCGGCAAGTCTCCTGCCAGATTCGATTTCAAAAAACTGGCAAACCTGTCCGGGCAACATATCCGCGCGATGGACAACGAAACTTTATTGCGCGAACTCGAAGAATTTGTTGCATCGCAACATATGCGACCGTTCTCGCAGGCAAGTCGCGATATGTTTATACGCGGCATGGATGGCCTGAAGGAACGCGCAAAGACATTCGTTGAACTGCTTGATATGGCATCTTATTTCTTGAACTCACGCCCGTTCGAGCCGGACGAGAAAGCCAGGAAATTTCTCGATACGGTATCCCGTGGTATGCTGAACAGATTGACTTCGCGGTTGCGAGATGTTAGCTGGAACACAGAAATACTGGAGGCCGAAATCCGCGACTTTGCCGAGGCCGAAGGGCTTAAACTCGGCAAAGTCGCGCAACCCCTTCGGGCAGCCCTGACCGGGCGCACGGTTTCCCCGAGCGTCTTCGAGATGATGGAGTTGCTCGGAAAAGATGAAGTTATCGCAAGGCTGGAGGATGCCTCTCGCTGACTATGCGCCAACCGGCGGATGGTCACGAATTCTTCACCCGGCGCGGTTATACGAAATGCGCCCCGACCATCTGGTCGCGGGTATAAGGTGAGGTAGAGTATATGACATCCGAAAAACACGACGCGACCCTGAAATTCGACGACCAGTCGCTGGACTTGCCGATGCGCAGCCCGTCCCTCGGGCCGGACGTTATCGACATCCAGAAACTGTATGCACAGGGCGGGGTATTTACCTACGATCCCGGCTTTACGTCGACCGCTTCTTGCGAGTCGGCAATTACCTATATTGACGGCAACAAGGGCGAGCTGCTGTATCGCGGCTATCCGATCGACCAGCTGGCGGAAAAGTCCCATTTTCTCGAAGTTTGCTATCTGCTGCTTTATGGTGAATTGCCAAGCGCCGAACAGTTGAACGAATTCATCCCGCGCGTGACACGCCACACGATGTTGCAGGAACAGATGGCCTATTTCTATCGCGGTTTCCGGCGTGACGCCCACCCGATGGCGATTATGTGTGGCGTTCAGGGGGCGATGTCGTCGTTCTATCACGACTCGACCGATATCAATGACCCGTGGCAACGCGAGGTAGCGTCGATCCGGATGATTGCCAAGATGCCCACGATTGCCGCCTGGGCCTATAAATATTCGATCGGACAACCGTTCGTTTATCCGCGTAACGAGTTGGACTATGCCTCCAACTTCCTGCACATGTGTTTTGCTGTTCCGGCCGAGGAATATGTTGTCGATCCGATTATCGCGCGTGCGATGGACCGGATTTTCACCCTGCACGCCGATCATGAACAGAACGCATCGACATCCACCGTGCGTCTGGCCGGTTCATCCGGTGCAAATCCGTTTGCCTGTATCGCGGCCGGTATTGCCTGCCTTTGGGGGCCGGCGCATGGCGGTGCCAACGAGGCTGCGTTGAACATGTTGCGTGAAATCGGCACGGTTGACCGTATTCCGGAATATATCGCGCGCGCCAAGGATAAAAACGATCCGTTCCGTTTGATGGGCTTTGGCCATCGCGTATACAAAAACTTCGATCCGCGCGCCAAGGTTATGAAAAAATCGGCCGACGAGGTTCTGGGCCTGCTGGGGATTGAAAACAACCCGACGCTTCAGGTTGCCAAGGAACTGGAAAAAATCGCGCTGGAGGATCCGTATTTCGTCGAGAAGAAACTGTATCCGAACGTCGATTTCTATTCGGGGATCATCCTCGATGCCATCGGGTTCCCGACGTCGATGTTTACGCCGATCTTCGCATTGGCCCGCACCGTTGGCTGGATTTCGCAGTGGAAAGAAATGATTGCCGATCCGACACAAAAAATCGGCCGCCCGCGCCAATTGTATACAGGCGCCAAACATCGCGATTATGTCGATGTGGAAAACAGATAGACCGAACAAGGCCGGAGACAGTGTTTCCGGCCTTTT
The DNA here is from genome assembly GCA_964506345.1 of uncultured Rhodobacterales bacterium. Classification (GTDB taxonomy): domain Bacteria; phylum Pseudomonadota; class Alphaproteobacteria; order Rhodobacterales; family Rhodobacteraceae; genus NORP23. The sequence goes on from CAZDLV010000176.1 coordinate 4,956, forward strand.
CAGTGACGCGCGCGGCGCAGATATTCCAGAACCGACCGTGCTGCCCTAAGCCCCGGTGGTGGCCCGCCCTCGCCCAGGGCCGTCATTGTAACGTCTTCGGCTGAATGTTGTGTCGCCGCCGCGGTTTTGTCGCCCAGTAATGACCGGATCGCCGGAAGAATGGCTTCGGGGGTGCAGTCTTCCAGCAGCAATTCCGGCACCGCGCGGGTTTCCGACACTATGTTCACCAACGTAACTGTCGATATTTTCGCCAAACGGCGCATCATAAATGCGGTCACCGGCGCTTGCCGATACG
>CAZDLV010000177.1:0-5224 GCA_964506345.1 uncultured Rhodobacterales bacterium
ACCATGACTTCAACTTCCTGGCTGGTGGAAACGATTTTGCCCGGATGGATGTTTTTCTTGGTCCAGGACATTTCGGAAACGTGGACCAGACCCTCGACACCGGATTCCAGTTCGACAAACGCGCCATAGTCGGTGATGTTGGTCACGCGGCCTTTGTGGACAGATTCCAGCGGGAAACGATCCTCGACATTTGTCCAGGGATCTTCTTCCAGCTGCTTCATGCCAAGGCTGATACGCTGGGTTTCCTTGTTGATTTTCACAACCTGAACCTTGACCGTCTGGCCGATTTCCAGAATTTCGGACGGATGGTTCACACGGCGCCATGCCATGTCGGTAACGTGCAGCAGGCCGTCAACACCGCCCAGATCGACGAATGCGCCGTAATCGGTGATGTTTTTGACGACACCTTCGACAACGTCACCCTCGGCCAGTTTGGCGATAATTTCGGCGCGCTGTTCGGCACGGGACTCTTCAAGGATCGCGCGACGCGAAACCACGATATTGCCGCGACGACGATCCATTTTCAGGATCTGGAACGGCTGTGCAATGTGCATCAGGGCCGAGGCATCGCGCACGGGGCGCACATCGACCTGCGAACCGGGCAGGAAGGCAACAGCGCCGCCAAGATCGACCGTAAAGCCGCCTTTGACACGGCCGAAGATAGCGCCTTCGACCTGCTCTTCGTTTTCGGCGGCTTTTTCCAGACGGTCCCAGGCTTCTTCACGGCGGGCTTTCTCGCGCGACAGCACGGCCTCGCCACGGGCGTTTTCAACGCGGTCCAGAAACACCTCGACGGTATCGCCCACTTCGATTTCGGGGGGCTGGCCGGGCATTGCGAATTCTTTGAGGTCGACACGGCCTTCCATTTTGTAGCCGATGTCGATGATGGCCTGTCCGGCTTCGATCGCGATAACAGTGCCTTTAACTACGGAACCCTCGTCGGGGGTTTCCAGTTCGAAGCTCTCGTTCAACAGGGCTTCGAAATCTTCCATGGATACGGAAGCTGACATATGGATAGTCTCCTAATTTTCGTTTTTACGGGCCGGGTGGTTGGTTCCACCGGTCTTTCGGTTAACGGGTCATGAAGCGGTTTTTACAACGACAAGAAGGGACGAAACCTTTCGCCCTACACGATTCGTTTTTGTATTTGCACAACCGCCTCGGCAACGGCTGCGTCTATAGACAGTTTTGTCGTGTCTAGCAAGAGCGCATCGGGCGCCGCGCACATCGGCGCCGCATCACGCGCTGCGTCACGGGCATCGCGGGCGGCAAGGTCGGCGCGCACCTTTTCGACCGTCAATTCGGGGGTGTTTTCGCGCAATTCCCTCCAGCGCCGCTCGGCCCGCACGGCATCGCTGGCGGTAACATAGATTTTCACCTCGGCCTCCGGGCAGATCACCGTGCCGATGTCGCGCCCGTCCAGCACCGCGCCACCCTCGCGCCGCGCGAATGTCTTCTGGAAATCCAGCAGCGCCGCCCGCACCTCCGGCAGCGCCGCCACCTTGCTGGCCGCCTGCCCCGCCCGCGCCGTGCGCAAGTCATCGCGATTCAGGTCATGCTCCTGCAAATGCGCCGCCACCTGCGCCGCGACAGCCGGATCAATCACCCCCCGCCCGATCTCCAGCGCCTTGACGCCCACCGCCCGATACAGCGATCCGGTGTCCAGCCAGGCAAAACCGAAATGCTCCGCCACCGCCCGGCTGATCGTGCCTTTACCGGCGGCTGCGGGGCCGTCTATGGCAACCGTGAACCTCATTTGACCATCGTCGTCAGGGCCGGATCATCCTGCGCCGCCTGCGGCAACCCGTCGGAAATTTCGTAATAATCACCCTTGTCGGCCACGAAAATATGCCCCGCCGTGCGCAACCCCGTCGCCCCGTCGATCGTTCCGGCAAAAATCGAGAGGTTCTTCCCCGCCCCGTCCCAGAACAGGTTGGAGCCGCACACAGGGCAAAACCCGCGCCGCGCATGGTCCGACGAGCGATACCACTTCACCTCGCCCGAAATCGTGATATCCGAACGCCGCGCCGAGGTCGCCGCCACATAATGCCCCGAGGTCTTGCGGCACTGCACGCAATGGCAACTCACCACCGGCCTCAACGGCCCGTTAACCGTATATCTCACCGCCCCGCACAGACACCCGCCCTTCATGCGTTTTCCTTTCTGAACGACGCTCCCAACCGCTCCATCAACGGCAGGAAATCGGGAAAACTGGTCTCGATCGCCCCCGCATCGTCGATTTTCACCGGCTTTTCCGCCGCCATCCCCAGACACATGAAACTCATGGCAATGCGGTGATCCAGATGCGTCTTGCACAAGCCGCCCCCCGGCACCTTGTTGGCGCCGTGGACGATCAGGAAATCCTCGCCCTCCTCGACCGTCACCCCGTTCGCCTCCAGCCCGCGGGCCATCGCGTCGATCCGGTCGGACTCCTTGACCCGCAACTCCTTGACGCCGCGCATGACTGTCGGCCCCTCGGCCGTCGCCGCCAGCGCCGCGAGGATCGGGTATTCGTCGATCATGCTGGCCGCGCGTTCCGGCGGCACCTCCACCCCCTTCAGGGCACTATGGCGCACACGCAGATCGGCAACCGGCTCGCCTCCCTCGATCCGTTCGTTCTCGAATACGATGTCCGCGCCCATCTCGATCAATGTGGTAAACAAACCGTTGCGGGTGGGATTCTGGCCGATGTTGGGCACCAGCACCTCGGACCCCTCGACCAGCAACGCCGCCACCACCGGAAACGCCGCCGAGCTTGGGTCCCGCGGCACGGCAATCACCTGCCCCGTCAGCTCCGGCTGGCCCTTGAGGGTAATCACGCGCCCCTCCTCCGTCACCTCGGTGGAAATCTCGGCACCAAACCCCGCCAGCATCCGTTCGGTGTGATCGCGGGTCGCTTCCTGCTCGATCACCACGGTATCGCCACGCACATTCAGCCCCGCCAGCAACACCGCCGATTTCACCTGTGCCGAGGGCATCGGCGTGTGATAGCGCACCGGCACCGGATCGGCAGCCCCGACCAGCGTCAGCGGCAAACGCCCACCGGAGCGCCCAACGCTTTCCGCCCCGAACAGCGCCAACGGATCGGTGATCCGCCCCATGGGCCGCGAGCGCAAGGACGCATCCCCCGTAAACGTCGCCGCAATATCCGTGGTCGCCATCGCCCCCATGATCAGCCGCACACCGGTGCCCGCGTTGCCGCAGTCGATCACGTCCTCCGGCTCGGCAAAGCCGCCGACACCGACGCCCTGCACCACCCATTCGCCATCGCCCAGCCGCTCGACCGTCGCGCCAAACGCCCGCATCGCCTTGGCTGTGTCCAGCACATCGGCCCCTTCCAGCAGGCCGGTGATGCGGGTCTCGCCCACGGACAACGCGCCGAGGATCAACGACCGGTGGGAAATGGATTTGTCGCCCGGCACATGCGCAACCCCCTTCAACGGAGTACTTTTTCGCGATGTCATCGGGCGGAGGGGTCCATGCGCCATATCGTCAACCTTGCTAAGAAACCTGTCAGCGCAGCTATAGCCGAGGGCGCGGCGGGGGTCTACCTAAACCCGCCGGCTAAACCCGCCGGAAGGTCAGGTAATGCGGCGTGCGCCCCTCGCGCAGGGCCTTGGCCTCGTATCGGGTGCGGGTCCAGTCAGACCACGGTTCGCGCCAGTCCTTCGGCCCCTCGGCCAGCCATTCGAATTCCGGCATGGCGGTAATGACCTCCAGCGTCTGGCGCACATAGTCGGCAATATCCGTGGCAATACGGAACTCCGCCCCCGGTTTCAGCGCACGGGCCAGCGGGCGCAGGTTCTCCTCGATCACGAACCGCCGCCGGTGATGGCGCGCCTTGGGCCACGGGTCGGGATAAAGCAAAAACGCCTTGTCGAGCGAGGCTTCCGGCAGCACATCCAGCAGATCCCGCGCATCGCCCATATGGATACGGGCGTTCTCCACCCCTTCCTCGGCAATCCGCGGCACCAGCATCGCCACCCCGTTCACGAAGGGTTCGCAGCCGATAATGCCCACATCCGGATAGGTCTGCGCCTGATGCAACAGATGCTCGCCCCCGCCAAAGCCGATCTCCAGCCAGACGGGGCGGTCGTCGCCAAACAGCGCCCGCAGGTCAACCGGATTGCGGTCGGGGTTGTCCGCCCACTCCACATCCGGCACCGCCAGTTCCGGCAGCGTATTTTCCAGATGCGCGATCTGCCCTTTGCGCAGGGCCTTGCCATGCCGCCGCCCGTAGAAATTGCGCCACGGCGACCCCGAGGGATGCTTGTCTGTGTGCATACCCGCTAAACGGCCTTCTTCAACGCGTCAACCAGATCGGTTTTTTCCCAGCTGAACCCGCCATCCGCATCCGGCGTCCGCCCGAAATGCCCATAGGCCGAGGTCCGCTCGTAAATCGGCTTGTTCAGTTCAAGGTGCTCGCGGATACCGCGCGGGGTCAGGTCCATACTTTGATTCACCGCCCGTTCTATCGCGGCCTGATCGACGGTGCCGGTCCCGTGCGTGTCAACATAGATCGACAGGGGTTTTGCCACCCCGATCGCATAGGAAATCTGCAACGTGCAGCGTTCCGCCAGACCGGCAGCAACGATATTTTTGGCCAGATACCGCGCCGCATAGGCCGCCGAGCGGTCCACCTTGGTCGGATCCTTGCCCGAAAACGCCCCGCCCCCGTGCGGCGCGGCACCGCCATAGGTATCGACGATAATCTTGCGCCCTGTCAGGCCGGCATCCCCGTCCGGCCCGCCAATGACAAAGGTGCCGGTCGGGTTCACATGCCATTCGGTTTCCGGCGTGATCAGCCCTGCGGGGATCACCTCGCGGATATAGGGTTCGACAATCGCGCGGATATCGTCCGAGGTCTGCTCCTCGCTCTCGTGTTGCGTCGACAGCACAATCGAGGTCACCTCCACCGGCTTGCCATCCTCGTATCGCAACGAGACCTGCGATTTCGCGTCCGGTCGCAACGTCGGCTCGGCACCCGATTTGCGCACCTCGGCCAGACGGCGCAAAATAGCGTGGGAATACTGGATCGGCGCCGGCATCAGGTCTTGGGTTTCATTCACGGCATAGCCGAACATAATCCCCTGATCCCCTGCGCCGTCGCGGTCCACACCCTGCGCGATATGGGCGGATTGTTCGTGCAGGAAATTCAGCACATGCAGGGTGTTCCAGTGGAACTGGTCCTGCTCGTATCCGATGTCGCGGATGCAATCGCGGG
>CAZDLV010000178.1:0-5218 GCA_964506345.1 uncultured Rhodobacterales bacterium
AAACGCAAGCTGTCACCGGAACAAAAGCAGGCGGTGTATGACATCGGCGAGCCGGGGTTGTTGTTTGGCCCGCGCGAGATGCGGCTCTATCCGAACGGCACGCTGGCGGCGCAGGTTCTGGGCGGCACGGCCTTCGGCGCCGAGGGCGTGTATGCCGCCGAGGTGATCGGCACGGCGGGTGTCGAGCTGGAGTTCGACAAGTTCCTGCGTGATCCGGCCAACAACGGGGCGCCGCTGGAATTGTCGATCGACCTGTCGGTGCAGGCGGCCATGCGCCGCGTGCTGGCCGGCGGCATGACCATGATGGGGGCCAAGGGCGCGTCGGCTGTGTTGATGGAGGCGGACACCGGCCGGATCGTCTCGATGATTTCGCTGCCGGATTTCGACCCGAACCACCGGCCGACCCTGCAAACCCGTGGCGATCCGGCCAGCAATCCGTTGTTCAACCGCGCCGCACAGGGCATTTACGAGCTTGGCTCGACCTTCAAGATTTTCACCGCCGCGCTGGGTCTGGAAGAAGGCATCGTGACGCCCGACACCATGATCGACACACAAGGGCCGTTGAAATGGGGCAAGTTCACGATCAAGGATTTCCACAACTACGGGCCGGAGCTGAGCCTGACGGACGTGATCGTCAAATCCTCTAACATCGGCAGCGCCAATCTGGCCATTGCCGCCGGTGGTGCGGCGCAAAAGGCGTTTTTGCGCAAACTCGGTCTGCTCGACCCGATTCCGGTGGAACTGCGCGAGGCGGGGCGCTCGCAACCGATGTATCCCGACAACTGGTCCGAATTGTCCACCATGACCATTTCCTATGGCCACGGTATTGCCGTGACGCCGGTGCATCTGGCGGCAGGTTATGCCGCGATGGTGAACGGTGGTTTGCGGGTGCGCCCGACCCTGTTGAAGGCCGCCATCCCCCCGACCGAGGCAGACCGGGTTATTTCGCGCGCGACCTCGGATGCGTTGCGTAACATGTTGCGCCAGGTGGTGGTGCGCGGCACGGCCTCGCTCGGGGATGTGCCGGGCTATCAGGTCGGCGGCAAAACCGGCACGGCGGACAAACCGGACCCCAACGGCGGCTATTACGAGGGGCGGGTGATTTCGACCTTTGCCAGCGTCTTCCCGACCGACGATCCGAAATATGTGCTGGTGGTATCGCTGGACGAACCCAATATCGACATGGCAGGCGAAATCCGCCGCACCGCCGGCTGGACCACGGTTCCGGTCACGGCCGAGATCATCCGCCGCGTCGCGCCGCTGCTGGGGCTGCGGCCGGAATGGTTCGATGCACCGGCGACGAACGGCACGCTGACCTTGACCTCCAACTGACGAGGGGTCAAAAGTCCGGCATGGAACGTATGTGCAATTTTTCCGATCTGGGGCTTGGCCCTGCGGGCGTCGATCTGCCGGCGATTTCCGGTCTGTCCGTTGACAGCCGTCTGACCCGTCCGGGACATGTGTTTTTTGCCTTGCCCGGTGCGGTCTCGCACGGGGCGGATTTCGGGGCGGCGGCGGTGCAGGCCGGCGCGGTGGCGATCGTTACCGACGCTGCCGGTGCCGCGATTCTGGACGGGGCCGCTGTGCCGGTTGTCACGGTCGATGATCCGCGTCAGGCACTGGCCACGGCAGCGGCGGCGTATTTTGGCGAACAGCCGGAAACCGTGGTGGCGGTGACGGGAACGAACGGCAAGACCTCGGTCGCCAGTTTCACCCGCCAGATATGGGAGTCGCTGGGACTGGCGGCGGTGAATTTCGGCACCGCCGGAGTGGAGGGCGCGGTGAGCGCGCGCCTGACCCACACAACGCCCGAGCCGGTGACCCTGCATAAATTGCTGGCCGAACTGGCGGGCGCCGGGGTGACCCACGCGGCGATGGAGGCATCGAGCCACGGTCTGGCCCAACGGCGGCTGGATGGCGTGCGCCTGTCGGCGGCGGGGTTCACGAACCTGAGCCGCGACCATCTGGATTATCACAAGGATTTCGACGACTATTTTTCCGCCAAGGCGGGGCTGTTCCGGCGGGTCTTGCCGGCGGGTGCGCCGGTGGTGGTGAACATCGACGACGCACACGGTGCGGCGCTGGCGGACGAGATGCGCGGTGCGCGGCCGGTGATAACTGTCGGGCGCGGGGCGGCGGATTTGCGGATTGCCAACATGCGCTATCGTCCCGACGGTCTGGATGTTCTGGTGGACTATGCCGGCGACAGCCACCTGCTTGCGCTGGATCTGATCGGCGGGTTTCAGGCTGAAAACGTGATGTTGGCTGCGGGGCTGGCGATTGCCACCGGCAGCGATTCGGGCGCGGTGTTTGCGGCGTTGCCGGCGTTGAAAACCGTGGTCGGGCGTATGGATCTGGTGGCGCGGCGGGGAAACGGCGCGCCGGTTTTTGTCGATTTCGCCCACACGCCGGACGCGCTGGAAGTTGCCTTGCAAGCGATGCGCCCGCATGTTCTGGGGCGCTTGCTGGTGGTGTTCGGCGCCGGCGGCGACCGCGATCGCGGCAAACGCCCGTTGATGGGCAAGGCGGCGGCTGAAAACGCCGATGTGGTCTTCGTCACCGATGACAACCCGCGATCCGAGGATCCGGCGGGTATTCGGGCCGAAATCATGGCGGCCTGCCCGCAGGCGCGCGAATTCGACGACCGCGCCATGGCCATTCTGACGGCGGTGGACGCGCTAAAACCCGGCGATGCCTTGTTGATTGCCGGCAAAGGGCACGAAACCGGCCAGATTGTTGGCACCGATGTGCTGGATTTCAACGATTCCGAACAGGCCAGCCTGTCGGTGGCGGCACTGGAGGGGCGTGAAAGATGACGGTGTGGACATCGCGAACGGCGGCGGCAGCGACAGGCGGACAGGCGCGCGGCGACTGGTCTGCCCGGGGCGTTTCCATCGACACGCGGACATTGCAGACGGGCGATTTGTTTGTGGCGCTGAAGGATGTGCGCGACGGGCATGAATTCGTGGCGCAGGCGCTGGAAAAGGGCGCGGCGGCGGCACTGGTCTCGCGTATTCCCGAAGGGCTGGAGGGCGCGCCGCTGTTGCTGGTGCCCGATGTGTTGCGGGCGCTGGAGGATATGGCGCGGGCGGCGCGCGGACGGGCGAAGCGGCTGGTGGCCGTGACCGGCTCGGTCGGCAAGACCGGCACCAAGGAAATGCTGCGCGTGGCGTTGGCCCCGCAAGGGTCGGTGCATGCGGCAGAGAAAAGTTATAACAACCACTGGGGCGTGCCGCTGACACTGGCGCGGATGCCGGAGGGCACGGATTTCGCCGTAATCGAGATCGGCATGAACCATCCCGGAGAGATCGCGCCGTTGTCGCGTCTTGCCCGCCCCGATGTGGCCGTCGTGACCAATGTGGCGGCGGTGCATATGGCGGCGTTTGAATCGCTTGAGGCGATTGCGGAGGAGAAAGCCTCGATCGTCGAGGGGGTGTCCGGCGGTGTGGCGGTGCTGAACGGCGATGGCGACATGGCGGATGTGCTGGCGGGGATCGCGCTGGGCGAAGGGGTGGAGGTCGTGCGCTTCGGCGAGGGGGCGGGCAATGACCTGCGCTTGCTGGCGGCGCGCGTTGGCGACGGTTTCACCGATGTGCGGGCCGGGGTTTCCGGCGCGACGCTGGAATTTCGTATCGGCGGGGCGGGGCGGCATTTTGCCGTGAACGCGCTGGCGGTGCTGGGCGCGGTGCAGGCGGCGGGCGCCGATGTGGCGCGCGCGGCGGCGGCGCTGGCCGATTGGCATCCGCCTGCGGGGCGCGGCGAACGCTGGCAGGTCGGGGATCTGCTGCTGATCGACGACAGTTACAACGCCAACCCGCTGTCGATGGGGGTGGCGCTGGCGGCGTTGGCGGCGGGCAAGGGGCGCAAGGTGGCCATTCTGGGCGATATGCTGGAACTGGGCGCGGCGGAACTGGACATGCACCGCGCGCTGGCGCAGCATCCGGCGATGACGGCAATCGACACGGTGCATTGTGTCGGGCCGCGAATGAAAGCGCTGTTCGAGGCCTTGCCGGTTGAAAAACGCGGGGAACGGGTGACGGACTCCGCAGAGTTGCAAGGGCGGATCGGCGCACTGCTGCAAGGGGGTGATACGGTCATGGTCAAAGGGTCGCTGGGGGCGAAAACAGGGATACTTGTTGACGCGATAAAGAATTTGGGCGATGCCCGTGCGCTAGACAAAAGCGGAGAGTCCTGATGCTGTATTACCTGACCAACCTGTCCGACGGCGGCGATTTTTTCAATCTGTTCCGCTATATCACCTTTCGGTCCGGCGGGGCGTTTTTCACGGCACTGGTGTTCGGATTTATCTTCGGACGGCCGCTGATCAACCTGTTGCGGCGCACCCAGGGCAAAGGCCAGCCGATCCGCGAGGACGGGCCCGAAGGGCATATTCTGGCCAAGGCCGGCACCCCGACAATGGGCGGGGTGCTGATACTGGGGGCGATACTGGTTTCAACATTGTTGTGGGCGCGCCTCGACAATGCCTATGTCTGGATGGTGCTGTTTGTGACTTACAGTTTCGGGGCCATCGGCTTTGCCGACGACTATCTGAAAGTGGCCAAGCAGAATTCCAGAGGCGTGTCCGGCAAAATCCGGCTGGCGGTCGGGTTCGTGGTGGCGGCGATTGCGGCGATCTGGGTGATGCAGGTGCAGGACGCGGACCTGTCCGGTTATCTGGCTGTTCCGGTATTCAAGGACGCGATCCTGAATCTGGGGTATCTTTATGTGCCGTTCGTGATGATCGTGATCGTCGGCGCGGCAAACGCGGTGAATTTTACCGACGGGCTGGACGGTCTGGCGATCATGCCGGTGATGATCGCCGCCGGATCGTTCGGTATGATCGCCTATCTGGTCGGGCGCACGGATTTCGCCGACTATCTGGAGGTTTCCTATGTTGCCGGCACTGGCGAGTTGACAATTTTCGTGGCGGCGCTGATTGGCGGCGGTCTGGGGTTTTTGTGGTATAATGCCCCGCCCGCCGCGGTGTTCATGGGCGATACGGGGTCGCTGGCGCTCGGCGGGGCGCTGGGGGCGATTTCGGTGGCGACCAAACATGAAATCGTGCTGTCGATCATCGGCGGACTGTTCGTGGCCGAGGCCATGAGCGTCATCATACAGGTGCTGTATTACAAGAAAACCGGCAAGCGGATTTTCCTGATGGCGCCGATCCACCACCATTTTGAAAAGCGCGGCTGGGGCGAAAGCCAGATCGTGATCC
>CAZDLV010000179.1:0-5151 GCA_964506345.1 uncultured Rhodobacterales bacterium
CGGAAGAAGCTCCACCTGTAGCCATTAAGACTTAGGTGGAGTGTTTCACTTATATTCTCATACCACGATCATAATGAGATGACTGTTCACGATTAGATCGAAAACTATCGGTTAAGACACGCTTCTCAATGCCAACAGTCGATAGCTTGATGTATTGTTCTGCTATCTGAAGTGTATCTTTCTCTAGTTTTACATATTGGACACTAAAATAATTTTTAATAGACTCTTCAAATGTATTATTATTTGTAGCGGTTTGTAATGCTTCTGTAATAGCTGATTTAACTGCTTCTGTGTTGCACTTAATGTAAGATACCCCCGTCGCCTTTTTAAGCTCTCTGGCTATCACATTAAGATTATTCGTTTCAAACTGCATTTGAAGATAAGTAAGACTATTATGAGTTGTGTCATTTTTGAAATCATGAGCTAATTTTTCATCGGTAATGCTGTACTTGGTGGCTTCTGTCTTAATGTATGTATAACTGCCTTCCGTGTATTTCTTTCCACCTTCAAACTTTGATATAAGAAACGTTATAGGAATGTCGATAAACTCCTCTGCATCAACGTAAGTAAGATGATTTGATGTAGGCATTGAAACAACTTTATACTGCTTTAAATTGGCTCTTAACTCTTTCATTTTTAAACGCTGCGTTTCTTTGGTAGCACGCGCTTTTTTGACGTTCTCAATCGCTTTATTTTCAAGGTTTGATACGTCTATAACTCTATCTGCTTTTATCACTACTGGTACAGCTGATAAAGGGCTTTGATAGTAATATATCGCCTTATCTTTTAGCGCAGAAGTATCAACGCTACCACTTAACCCTAATAACTTTGCTGTGAGTTCCATGAACTCTGTATAGGTATCCTTATCTGTATCGCTCTTGATAGCAGACTTAGTAGGTATTACGATACGGTATCGATCTACTATGCCTTTAGACTTACCACTGGCGGTAAATTTCTCGATTTTGTTACTTTTACTTGGTAGTATCATAGATGATACCCCCTTGCTCTCCAGTAATATCTTAGCTTCCTTTATGCTTAACTGCTTGTCTGTAGTGTCATTATCTACATCAAAAATAAGTAAATTATTAAATGCTTTAACATTATTTACATCACGCTTCACATCAAACCTAGATGCACTATAGGTATTTTGTTTCATTAAGGTAGTGAGTTGGCTATAGCTATTCACTTCTACTACTTCCCAATCCATCAATTCGTTTCTCTTAGCGCCTTTACATATTGATATACTTAATGGCATTATGAGGTTCTCTTCCTTTAATTTTGAATATAAAGATTGACACTGATTGATTGACTCTTTAGTTGTGAGTCCGATTTCTTTTTGAAAAAAATCGATAACATTTTTTGGTTTCTGTTTGTTGGTTTTATTTTTAATTTTGTTATCCTGAACCACTTCATAATCATCAGTATTTACAGAATATTTTTTGGCAACAAACTGTAAAACAGTCTTAGCATTAAGTGTTTCTTTAAGGATTTTTAGTTCGATACACTGCTCTGACTTTTCCTTTTCTTTACTCTCTATATTATCTTTAAATTGTTGTTCTAAAGGATTTTTAGTTCGTTTGTTTTTTATTGATACATTATTAAATGAAATATCTGTTTTATATTTTATAATATTTTCATTATCCACTTTATTAACTATAGCTATTAGGTTGGATCTTCTATTTTCTTTATTATTATATATTTCTCTTATCTGAATTTTTGATTTTTTACTTCTTCGTTTGTATATCATAGCTATTCTTTTTTCATAATATCCAGACAATATTTTTTCTAAATCCACTAAATTTTGAACTTCGGGAAATCTAAAGTTTTTATCGATAGTTAGTTTTTGAAGATGCTCGAAATCCTTACCACGCAAGTTAATGTCTAATCCATTAAAATTAACGATCTTGTAATAATGATTAGCTCTCGTTTTTACTTCCCGATACTGTACATTATTTACTTTAAACCACACCATCAACTCATCATGATTTTTGATATGTTTCAGCTCTTCTTTTAACCGCTTTCTCGTTAGCCATATTTTTGTTTTTTCTATTGCTGGTCGTGATGATCTACTTTTCTCTCTCGGTATCGTAAAATCATATTTTTTATTAATATATGTTTGCAATACATTATCTATATAAGTATTTTTTGCAAATGTTGTTCTTAATTGTGTATCAGTCAGTGGATTATAATGCGCTATCCCTATATGTATGTGTAAATATCTTTTATCGCCTTTTTCATTGTATTTTATTTTTGGATAATGTGCTTCTGCATATGCTATTACCTCGCTATTAATATCATAACCAATTGTATGATGCTTGATATAATCTTTAACCATATCACTCATTATGTTCTTATATTTATATTCTGATATATTTTTTAATTTTTTCATATCATTCTCACTAAATGAAAGCGTTATATGAGTATAGTTATATTTATAGTTCTTATTATTATATAAATAGTTTTCTGTTTTTTCAAAAATATCTAAGTTACCATATAATGAAATAACTTTATCTTTATCTTCTCTGGTAAATATCGAATCAGACCGCTTACCTGTTATTAAATATTCAGATAAACCATTTGAGACTCGCCTTATTCGTGCTAACATATTTTTATATTATTTCTTTTAATTGATTATTAATAGTGATTAAACAATTCATCAAATCATCGTAATTAACATTACTTAGTTCATCGTTTCTATTTTCCATATTAAGTTCCTTAGCTATTTGGTTAATGTTATTAGCTATTAAATTTAAAGTTGATATTTTTGATGCAAAGTCTTTAGCGTTATTAAACTTTATTTCAGTATCATTAACTGACTCTCTAAATAACTCTGATATTTTTTTATTAGCTGCGGATGATTTAAATAATACTCGTTGGTATTCTGATTCACTTAATCGAATCGATACTACTCTATTTTTCATTTTTTATTCTAATGTTGTTATCTATCTATAAAATATTGGATAAGATTTGTGTTGGGTTTGTTAAGGGTTCACCCTTGATGCACGTTGTCATTGTCTGGAGCGTAGCGTAGGACAATGGCTGACGTGCCTAATACATATAAGTAATCATAAATATTATATATATTTATGGAAAAATAGTAATATAAAATAATGTGATGTAGTTCAAATAATAAGAATATAGTATTATCATTATTTATGTATAATAAGATATATGTTATAAATTGATAAAGGATAAAACATGAAAAAAAATAGAGTGCCTAGCAAACAAGAAATCGAAACAAAAAAAGAGGCATTATTAAAGTTAGTAAATGAAACGATAGAGAAAACAAAACAGGGTCGTTCAAGTCCATCAACCGATTTTCTTTTAGAAATAAAAGAAATTATAAAGGAGATGATTGATAATGGTGTGAGCTATAAAAAAATTAGTACAGTGATCTATCAAATTTATTCATTCAAAATATCTGAGCAAACAATCAGAGCATTTGCTCACTCTGTACTAAATGTACCAGTGAAAAGTAAACTTAACAAAAAATCATCATCAGAAATAAAGAGCGAAATCGCAAAAAAAACTAGGGATGATAACGAGGTGACATTATGATTTTTATCGCAATCAATAGCAAAGGTGGCGTAGGTAAATCTACACTTTCAAATCAGATTTTGCCAGCTTATTTATATGAAAAAAATGGTAAAAAAACAAAACTAATTGAAATCGATGATGAAAATGAAGATAGCAAAATTTTATGTGAATCTAAAATACTTGATATTGAATCAATACAGACTAGCAAAATAAGAAATATTGATGAAATTTTTATTGATGATGACGATGTGATTATAGACGTAGGTGGAAACAAAACAGCTACTATTTTTTTAAATGAAATGTCAAAAATAGGTGAGGTTGAAAACATTGTTTGGTTTATACCAATTAGTCAAGGGATGCAAGACTCAGCGAACGCATTAGATACACGTAATTCAATCAAAGAGATAGATGAAAATGCTACAATTATATATGTACTAAGTAATAGTAAAAGTGATGATTTAGAGTGGGAATTTTTACACTTTTTTGGAAATAAATACTTAGATACACCTTTCGCTATTAATAGCAGTCATTATATTGTAATTAAAAACAGTGATATAGTTAATAATGCAAAAACATTTAAAAAAACAATTTATGATGTTAGTGACAGTGAGCATGATTTTAGACAATTAGCGAAAAATGCAAAATTAAATAATGATAATGAGCTTAAAAGAAAATATCTTTTTTTAAATAGAGTTAAAAATGAAGCGATTAATTATATCGACAAACTTCGTAATGATATATTTCCAAAAATAGATGATTTAATTAGCGCTACCGCGTCAGTAACATATAAGAGTTAAGGTTGTTAGATATGAGTAATGAAATTAAAAATTTTCGTGAAGCAATTGAGAGATTTGATGAGATTTTGATTGATCTTGGTGTTGTTAGTCAGAATATGAATGAGAGGTTTTCTGACTATCGAAACGTAATTGACGCATCAATTATTTTGCACGATATTTTGGAGTCATTACAAGCATTACAGAATAATGCAAAAAAGTCGAATAAGGATGCTGTACAACAAACTGAAAAACTACAAACAGCACTCGGAAAAAATTATCGAGATGAATATTCACAGACTAAAAAAGATTTTAACGAATTATTCAATAACATCAATAAGGCAATTAATAATCTACAAAATGACATTAACACAAAGATACATCATGCGGCTGATAATGTAGATTTGAGCGAAATCAACAAGATAACAGTAAAGTTACAATTAGCTATTAATCAACTAAATGATAAGGCATCGCAAATTAATGAGGCAACAAATAAATTCAACACGATCAACAGGTCAGTTAGTTTAAGTCTAGCTATTATGCTTATATTCATAGGTTTAGTCGGTGGTTTTAGTGCAGCAACATTTTTCAAAATAACAGCTTTATCGGATTACTACTTTTCTGAATATGACAAAAAATTAGCAGATTTAAAAAAAGAAAATAAAGTATGTAAGGAGCTGAAATAAATAGGCGGCAATGGACTAGCCTTCTAAAAGGGCTAGTCATTACACCCTTCTAGGGTGCAATCAAAATCACATTCTAAGAACGTGGATTTTTACTTTTTTATTTTATACTGTTCGATAAGCAAGGGTTATCGAACAGTATGTGCTATACTTTTCAC
>CAZDLV010000180.1:0-5150 GCA_964506345.1 uncultured Rhodobacterales bacterium
GATTCGAACCCACGGTAGACTTTCACCTACGTCGGTTTTCAAGACCGGTGCATTCGACCACTCTGCCACTCCTCCGACGGGCGCTTTTTAGCGGCACCGGCCGGCGGCGTCCACACTCCGTTTTGAAAATGGTGGACTTTTCATTTCTACGCACATTGTCTATCATGCGGCCAACGATCACCGAAGGTGGCAATAATACAGGCATGCAGGCTCGTGATTCCAGCCGAACGCGGGCGCAGGGGTGAAAAATGATACAGATGGAACCGAGCAACGTGTCCCGAAAATTGAAATTCCTTCCCGTAATCGGCGTATTCTTGCTGGCCGGGTGCGAAGGCGGCCTGACACTGCCCGCAATGTCGCAAGCGCCGGATCAGGCCGGACCGACAAGTGAAACGATCCAGACAGATGTGGCCGCGCCCGACGCGTTCAACATTTCCGAAACCGCGCTTTGGGACGGGCGCCCGACCTTTGGCGGGGTCTGGCTGGCTTACCCCGACGTCGAGCAGCCGGAGCGGGTGCGTATCACAAATCCGGCCAACGGGCGAAGTGTGGTCGGGGCGCTTTACAAACGCGAACGCGATTTTCCGGGGCCCAAAATCGAAATGTCGGCAGATGCGGCGGCGGCGCTGGGTGTCCTTGCCGGAATGCCGACCGAACTGACCGTCGTGGCCCTGCGGCGAAAATCGGTCGAGATCAAGGTGGCGCCCCCTGCGGATCCGTTGACACCCCCCGACAACCTGCCGACACCGATCCAGCGGCCGTCGGATACAGCAACCGTAACGCAAGAAGCACCTGTTATTGCCCCTGCGCCAACTGAAACGCCGCCGGTGGTTGCCACTCCGCTGCCTGATGCCACGCCAAAACCGGCGCCGTCCCAGACCGGCGTTGCCATATACATCCAGGTCGCAACCCTGCAAAGCAAATCGCGCACCGACGAAGTGGTGCGCAAACTCCGGCGCGCCGGACTGGATGTCGAGGTTCGCGAAAAGCAGTCCGGCAGTAAAACCCTGTACCGTATTATTGTCGGTCCGGCCGACTCGGTCGATGCCTTCAAGATTATGATGGGAACCGTGCGCCAACTCGGCTACAAAGACGCGATACGTCTGGGATAGGAGTGGTTTGATGATCGTACGGATATTCGCCCTGATACTGGTCGCGGCGGGATTGCTGTCGCAACCCGCGCTGGCGCTGGAGACACCGGCCAACATGGCGATGGTGGTGGATTTTGAAACCGGCACAGTTCTGTACGAAAAGAACGCCGAACGGCCGATGCCACCGGCCTCCATGTCCAAACTGATGACCCTCAACATGGTGTTCGAGGCCCTTGATTCCGGTGCGCTGTCACTGGACGACACCTTTGTTGTTTCGGCAAAAGCATCGCAAAAAGGCGGTTCGAAAATGTTTGTGCGCGAAGGGTCCCGCGTGCGGGTCGAGGACCTGATCCAGGGGGTTATCGTGCAGTCCGGCAACGACGCCTGCATCGTGCTGGCCGAAGGCCTCGCCGGCACCGAGGAGGAATTCGCCAAACGCATGAATGCCCGCGCAAAAGAATTGGGGATGCTCAATTCGAATTTTGTCAACGCCACCGGCTGGCCCGGCGAGGGGCAACTGATGAGCGCCCGTGATCTGGTATTTATTGCGCGCCGCATCATCACAAAATTTCCGCAATATTACAAATATTTCGGCGAAAAAACCTTTACCTGGGACGGTATCGTCCAGAACAATCGAAACCCGCTGCTGTATCTGGACATTGGCGCTGACGGGTTGAAAACCGGCCACACGAACGAGGCGGGGTTCGGTCTGGTCGGCTCCGCTGTGCAAAACGGCCGGCGGGTGGTGTTTATGCTTGGCGGGATGGATTCCGCCGCGCAACGTTCCTCGGAAGGGGAACGGATCGTCCGCTGGGCGTTTCGCGAATTTGCCATGAAATCCTTGTTCAACGCGGGGCAGACGATCGGTTCGGTTCGTGTCTGGCTGGGTGCGCAGGATACTGTCGATATGGTCCTGCCGGATGCGGTCGCGTTGCTTTTGCCCAAGTCGGGACTGGACAAGGTTACGGCTAGTTATACCTATCTCGACACGGTCGAAGCCCCGATCGAGGCCGGTCAACAGCTTGGCACGCTGGCAATCAGTATCGCCGACAACACACCGTTAACCTACCCGCTGGTAGCCGCAACTGCGGTTGAACCCGGCGGTTTCTTTGACCGTGTAAAAGCCGCGGCGGATCTGGCGCTCAACCGTATCCGGCGCGCGACCTCCGGCAACTGACGTGGCGGGCGTCTTCCTCAGTTTCGAGGGCATCGACGGCTCCGGCAAATCCACCCAGTCCCGCCTGCTGGCCGACACCCTGCGCGACGCGGGGCACGAGGTTGTCCTGACCCGCGAGCCGGGCGGCTCCCCGGGGGCCGAGGAAATCCGGCGTCTGCTGGTGGAGGGCGACACCAACCGCTGGTCCCCCGAAACCGAGATCCTGCTGTTCAACGCCGCACGGCGTGACCATCTGGAACGCACCATCCGGCCGGCGCTGGAACGCGGCGCCATCGTCATTTCCGACCGCTTTGCCGATTCCACCCGTGTCTATCAGGGTGCCGTGCGCGCCGATCTGCGCCCGACGGTCGATGCCCTGCACGCCCTGATGATCGGCGTTGAACCCGACCACACCTTTATTATCGACATGGACCCCGAAGCGGCCCTGAAACGCGGCCTAGCCCGCAACTCCGGCGAGGACCGGTTCGAGGATTTCGGCCTCGACTTCCAGCACCGCCTGCGCGCCGGTTTCCGCGCCCTCGCCGCCGAATACCCCGACCGCTGCACCCTGATCGACGGCAACCGCCCGCCGGAACGGATTGCCGCCGAAATCGCGCCCCTCGCGCTACAGGCACCGGCATGAGCGACGACACCACCCCCGAGGCAGACCGGCTCGACGGTGTGCCCCATCCGCGCCACACGCCGCGCCTGTTCGGGCAGGAACCGGCCGAGGCCGCCTTCCTCGATGCCTACACGCAAAACCGCCTGCACCACGCATGGCTGGTCACCGGCCCCGAGGGCATCGGCAAGGCAACGCTGGCATGGCACATCGCGCGGTTTCTGCTGGCGCAGGACAGCCATCAGGACGCCCTGTTCGCGACGCCCCCCGACAGCCTGCACGTCCCGCCGGAGCATCCGGTTTTCCAGCGCGCCGCCGCATTGGGCGAACCCGGTATCTTCCTATGCCGCCGCAACTGGGACGAGAAAAAGAAAAAGCTGAAAACCGTCATCACCGTGGACGAGGTCCGCAAGCTCAAGGCGTTTTTCGAGCTGACCGCCACCGATGGCGGCTGGCGCATTGCCATTGTCGATGCGGCGGACGAGATGAACCCGCAGGCCGAAAACGCCCTGCTGAAAATCCTCGAGGAGCCCCCCGCCAAAACCCTGCTGCTGCTGGTTGCGCATCAACCTGCCAAACTGCTGCCGACCATCCGGTCGCGCTGCCGCGAATTGCGCTGCCGCACCCTGCCGCCCGAAACCCTGCAACAGGTGATGGCGCAGGCGGGGCTGGACACCGACACCGACTTTGCCGCCCTGACCGAACTGTCGGGCGGCTCGGCAGCCGAAGCCGTGGACCTGCTCGCCAACGACGGGCTGGCGCTCTATCACGAGGTCATTGCCCTGCTCGCCACCTGCCCGCGCATGAACCGCCAGCGGATCAACGCGCTTGGCGACAAATGCACCGGCGCGGCCGGACAGGCCCGCTACGCCATGACCGTGCGCCTGACCCTGCTGGCCCTGTCCCGCCTTGCGCTGGCCGGCGCGCGCGGCATTGCCAACCCCGTTCGGGGCGAGGCCGAAATTGCCGCCCGCCTCTCGGCCAATCCGCATCAGGCGCAGATCTGGGCCGATCTGGTGCAGGACCTGAACGCAAGAATTTCCCACGCCCGCGCCGTCAACCTTGACCCCGCGCTGGTGATCCTCGATACCTTCCTCAAGATTGATTCAGCCGCAGGGCGGGCCACGCTCCTGTCGGCATAAGGGCAGACCCATGAGCATACCGCAAATCGTAGACAGCCATTGCCACCTCGACTTCCCCGATTTCGAGGCCGACCTCCCCGATGTCATCGCCCGCGCGCAGGCCGCCGGCGTCACCCGCATGATCTCCATCGCTACCAAGCTCGAAAGCGTGCCGGTCGTGCGCGGCATTGCCGAAACCTACACGCCGGTTTTCTTCGCCGCCGCCACCCACCCGATGAGCGCCGACAAGGTGCCCATGGCCAGCGTCGAACAACTGGTGGAAATCGCGCGGCATCCGAAAATGGTCGGCATCGGCGAAACCGGGCTGGACTACCACTACACGGCCGACTCCGCCGACGTGCAAAAGGAAAGCCTGCGCATCCATATCGAGGCCGCGCGGCAAACCGGCCTGCCCCTGATCATCCATTCCCGCGCCGCCGATGCGGACATGACCGAAATCCTGACCGCCGAACACAAGGCCGGCGCCTTCGATTGTGTCATGCACTGCTTTTCCTCCGGCCCGCAACTGGCCGCCGATATGCTGGACCTCGGGTTTTACCTGTCCATGTCCGGCATCGCCACCTTCAAGAAATCCGTGGAGCTGCGCGAGATTTTCGCCACCGCCCCCGTGGACCGGATTCTGGTGGAAACCGACGCGCCCTATCTGGCGCCGCAAAAACACCGTGGCAAACGCAACGAACCCGCCTATACCGCCCTCACCGCGCAAACAGGGGCCGGGGTTTTCGACATGGACTACGCCGATTTCGCCGCACAGACCACCGCCAACTTCGACCGCCTGTTCGCCAAGGCCGCCGCATGGAAAGCCGCCTGATGGCGGTCCTGCGCTATACCATCCTCGGCTGCGGCTCCTCGGGCGGCGTGCCGCGCCTTGGCGGCGAATGGGGCGCCTGCGATCCGGCCAACCCGAAAAACACCCGCCGGCGCTGCTCCATGCTGGTAGAGAAAATCGACGGGGACAACACCACCCGCGTGCTGATCGACACCTCGCCGGACATGCGCCAGCAATTGCTGGACGCAGGTGTCGGACACCTTGACGGGGTGATCTATACCCACCAACACGCCGACCATACCCCCGGGCTCGACGACCTGCGCACGGCGTGGTTCAACCGCTGCTCGCGCCTGTCGGTCTCGGCCAATCCCGA
>CAZDLV010000181.1:0-5137 GCA_964506345.1 uncultured Rhodobacterales bacterium
GTTCGAAGCCAGCGCCCCGGCGGTCTGCGCGCCCAGCAGCAGTGCGACATTCTTCAGGTCGACGCCGCTGGCGTTTGCCTGCACCACATAGAACGGCATCGCCATCAGCACCGCGCCGCCGCACCACTGCGCAAAGACGAACAGACGGAACCGGCGGTTGGTTTTGAAAACACCGATGCCCTCTTTCAGATAGGCGACGAAGCCCGGTTTGGCGGGGGGCTTGTTTACGTTTTCCGGCTCTCCCATCGCGGTGAACACGCCCGAGGACAGAAACATGAAAAACGCCGCCATGGCGATGATCGCGGCATAGGACAGCGGAAACGGCATATTGCCCACGAAACGGTCGGCCAGTGCCGCAATTCCCAGCGCCAGCACCCCGCCGCCGAAAAACCGCGTCGCCAGCAATCGCGAGCGCAGATCCGACGGGACCGAGCGCGCGACGATGTCGTTATACGGCACCGCGACGATGCCGCTGATAAAGGCATAGCCGACCCAGATCGCCATAACCGCAAACGTCAGCCAGCCGCGCGACCAGTCACCGCTGATCAACAACACCAGCGCCATCAGCGCCATGAAGCCGGCACGGCCAAAAGCGCCGATAACATAGTATTTCATGCTGGAGCCGCCACGTTGCGCCAGAAATCCGACGAAAAGCTGCGGAAACAGCCAGCCAAAGCGCAAAATCGCCGTGACCGCCCCGACCAGCACCGGGGAACCGGAAATCTGGTAAACCAGCGAGGACATAATGGTGGCGGAATCCACCGCCGCCGAACCGGCCTGAAAGGAAATGCCGGCGATGGCGACGCTCTTGAACCGTTTCTTGTCACTCATGTGCCCGACCAGTCCTTGGGATCAACATACAGCCCGAACCATATCGACCACAGGCCGAGCAACACAAACACCAGCCCCAGCACCCAACGCATGTTGCGCAGGCGTTGGGCCAGACGCTCCAGCACGCCCGACAGGCGCGGCACGGTGGCGAAAACCACCAGCGGCACCGACAGGAACAGCCCGAACAGCGACATCATGACGAAGCCGCTCAATACCGTGCCGGTGGTCGCCGCCAGCCCCAGCAGCCCGAACAGGATCGGCGCGGCACAGGCGGGGATGTTCAAGCCGAAGGCCAGCCCCAGCACCAGCGGGTTCTGCGCGCGTTTCCATGCTTCGGGCGCCAGCGATATCCGTTTTTTCACCAGCCCCGCGCGTCCGGCCATAAATGCCAGCCCGACCAGCAGATAAATCGTGCCGAACACCAGCCACATCCCCGTCTGCACCGAAATCAACAACGCCCCGAGCGAGGCAATCACCGCCCCGAACAGCCCCATGACCAGCGTGCGGGCGGTCAGGAAGACCAGCACCGCCTCGACCTTGCCGCGCCGCGAGCGCCCCTCTTGTGTGTTCAGGAACACCAGATGCCCGCCGATGGTGCAAGGCTCGACAAAGCCGAGCAGGCCGAGGCCGATGGGTAACAGTATCAACGTTTCAAACGGCATATCTTGTTTACCTGTTTATTGCGAATTCGCACAGTTGCACATTTTCCGGTAGGCGGGTGATCAACTCGATGTTACCGGACGTCGGGGAAAAGTCACGCGGGTCTCACGTTCGGTTGCTAAGTGTTTCACCTGCCTTGCTTCAACGGCGCGTCGGGCTCAGGTTTTTAATATGGAAACGCAAAAAACAGGAGACTGACAATGAAACCGCAAATAGGAAAAGCCGTCACTGGCGGCATCGTCGCCACAATCGTAATGACATTGATGATGATGTTTGTCGCGCCGATGATGACCGGTCAACCGATGGATATCGCCGCCCTTCTGGGCGCGATGCTGGGCGGATATGCTATTGGAATGGTGGCCCATATCATGATGGGCGTGATCATCTTTCCGCTGATCTACGTCTTTATCTATGGCTACCTGCCCGGCTCGCCGGTGGTGCGTGGTCTGGTCTGGGGGGCTGTGTTGTGGCTGATGGCGGCTGCCGTGGTCATGCCGATGGCCGGCGCGGGTTTCTTCATGGCCAATATCGGTGGCATGATGGCGGCCATCGCTGCACTGGTCGGGCATCTGGTTTACGGTGGTTTGCTGGGCTGGGTTGCCGGCGAAGGGGCCGTGCCCGCCACTGCATAGGCGAAACCGCACAGACAAAATCGCATGACGCCCTGTGCATCCCGTGCTACAGGGCGTCATGAAACATTTTCCAAGCAAAGAACAGATCCTCGAATGGGTGCGGGACAATCCGCGCACCACGTCGAAACGCGACATTGCCAAGGCCTTCAACATCAAGGGGCAGGGGCGGGTCGAGTTGAAACGCATCCTGCGGGAATTGCGCGACGAGGGGCATCTGGCCAAAAACCGCAATACCTATCGCGAGGCGGACACCCTGCAAAACGTCGAGCTGTTGCAGGTAACGGCCATCGACAGTGACGGGGATGTGTTTGCGGAACCGGCCAACTGGAAGGGCGAAATTGTTGCGCCGACCGTGTTGCTGGTGCCGAAGAAGGAAGATCCGGCGCTGGGAATCGGCGACCGCGGGTTGTTCCGTATCACGAAGGTGGACGACGAGCATGTGCCCTACGAGGGGCGCCTGATCCGCAAGATCGGCACCGGTGCGCTGAAGGTTCTGGGAATTTTCCGGCAGGCCGATTTCGGCGGGCGGATTGTGCCGGTGGACAAGAAGGCCAGCAAGGAATGGCGGGTCGATCCGGGCGACCGCAACGGTGCGCGTGACGGCGAGTTGGTGGAGGGCACGCAGGTCGGCAAGGCGCGGGCCGGATTGCCCAAGGCGAAGGTGACGGCGCGGCTCGGCGATCCGATGGCGCCGAAATCGGTCAGCCTGATTGCCATCCACGAACACGGTATCCCCGATGCTTTCCCCGAAAAAGTCGAGGCCGAGGCAGTCGCGGCGCAGCCCGTGGCGCTTGGCAAACGCACGGACCTGCGTCATCTGCCGTTGTTTACCATCGACCCGTCCGATGCGCGCGATCATGACGACGCGATTTGCGCGCTGCCGGACACGGACCCGAAAAACGAGGGCGGGCATGTGGTCTGGGTCGCCATTGCCGATGTGGCGCATTATGTGCGCTCCGGCTCGGCGCTGGACAGGGAGGCGCGCAAACGCGGCAACTCCAGCTATTTCCCCGACCGTGTGGTGCCGATGCTGCCCGATGCGCTGTCGGGCGATCTGTGTTCGCTGCACGAGGGCGAGGATCGGGCCTGCATCGCGGTGGAAATGAAGATCAACGCCGCAGGGCGCAAGATTTCACACCGCTTTGTGCGCGGGTTGATGCGCTCGCCGGCCTCGCTGTCCTATGAACAGGCGCAAGCGGCGGCGGATGGCAAGCCGGATGCGCAGGCGGCAACGTTGCTGGAGGACGGGATCAAGCCGCTCTGGGCGGCCTTCCGTGCTGTGCGCAAGGAAACGAAACGCCGCCAGCCGCTGCATCTGGACCTGCCGGAACGGCGGATCATCCTGTCGGACGAGGGCAAGGTGGTCTCGGTGGCGTTTCGCGACCGCTTCGATGCGCACAAGCTGGTCGAGGAGTTCATGGTGCTGGCCAACGTCTGCGCCGCCGAAACGCTGGAGGCGAAACGCACGCCGCTGCTCTATCGTGTGCACGAGGAGCCGAACCCCGAAAAACTCGAAACCCTGCGCGAGGTGGTGGAGAGTGTCGGGCTGACCCTGCCGAAAGGGCAGGTGCTGAAAACCGCGCAGTTGAACAAGCTGCTGGACGCGGTGGCAGGAACCGAGAATTCCGAGATCGTCTCGATTGCCGTGCTGCGGTCCATGACGCAGGCGTATTATTCGGCGCAGAACTTCGGGCATTTCGGGCTGGCATTGCGCCGCTATGCGCATTTCACCTCGCCAATCCGCCGATATGCCGATCTTGTGGTGCATCGCGCGCTGATCAAGGCGCATGGCTGGGGCAATGACGGGCAGACGCCCGAGGAGGTCGCCGATCTGGACGCCACCGCCGAACACATCAGCCAGACCGAGCGCCGCTCGATGCTGGCGGAGCGCGATACCACGGATCGCTATCTGGCTGCCTATCTGTCCGATCGTGTCGGCAGCGAGTTCGAGGGCACGGTTTCCGGCATCGCCCGTTTCGGTCTGTTCGTGAAGCTGGACGAGACGGGGGCCGACGGTATCATCCCGATTTCGCATCTGGGTCGCGAGTATTTCCTGTTCGACGCGGATTCCAGCACCCTGACCGGCGAGAAATCCCGCCGTGTTATCGGGCTGGGCATGAAGGCAAAGGTCCGTCTGGCCGAGGCCGCGCCGATTACCGGCGGGTTGATGTTCGAACTGCTGGAGCTGGAGGGCAAGGCCCTGCCGAAGTCCGGCGGCTCCGGCGGGCGCCGTCGCGGACCGCCGCGTAACGTGAGCCGTGCCAAAAACCGCCGACGCAAGGAAGCGAAGAAGGCAAAGCGGAAAAGCTAGGCTATAGTAGCGGCATGAAACGTCTTGCCCTTCTGATTTGCCTGTTTGCGACGCCGGTTCTGGCGCAGATGGAGCGGCCCGTGCAACGGGCGGTGACGCTGGATGCGTGGCAGGACGAGTTTCGTGTGCGGGCGTTGGCGGCGGGGATACCGGCGACGGTGTTTGATGCGGCCTTTGCCCCGGTGCGCTACAATGCCGGTACGCGGGCGCAGGATGCGAACCAGTCGGAATTCGTGCGGCCCATCTGGGCCTATCTCGACGATGCGGTATCGGCGCGGCGGGTGGCGAAAGGACGGCAGAAGGCGGCGGTCCTGCAAAAGGATTTGCAACTGATTTCGCGAAAATACGGTGTGGAGCCGGAAATCCTGCTGGCGATCTGGGGCATGGAGACTTCGTTCGGCGGGTTTCGCGGCAACACCTATACCATCGAGGCGCTGGCCAACGCAGCGCATGACGGGCGGCGACAGGCCTTTGCCGAGGCGGAGCTGATCGCGGCGCTGCGGATACTGGCCTCGGGCGTGGTGACGCCGGCCCATATGCTGGGCGGCTGGAGCGGGGCGATGGGCGATACGCAGTTCATGCCCACGACCTATATGGCCTATGCGGTGGACGGAAACGGCGACGGGCGGCGGGATTTCTGGTCGGATGATCCGCTGGATGCGCTGGCCTCGACGGCGAACTATCTGCGGGCGCTGGGCTGGCA
>CAZDLV010000182.1:0-5132 GCA_964506345.1 uncultured Rhodobacterales bacterium
TCTCAGCGGCACCAGTTGTCTTTGTTTTTACGGCAATCCCCGCCATTGTCACCTGCATCAGGCGTCCGGCGCAGTTGCCGCCAGCGACGGGCGTTTGGCAATTCCGGCCTCCCACGCGGCCAGAACCGGATGGCCGGCGCGCCAGTTGCGGTTGCTGTGGCGGAAATCAACATAGCCGAGCGCGGCGGCGATGGCCAGAACCGGCATGTTCACCGGCCCGTTCAGATGCGCCATCCAGCGATCTTCCAGGGTGGTCAGGCTGCGGTCTATTTTCTGCCATTGGGCATCGACGTAGGGCTGGTAAACCTTGTCCGCGGGGCGGATGCGCGGTTCGTAGGTCATAGTGACGGCGGCGTCCATGATACCGTCGGCGCTGGCCTCCAGCGTCAGGGCGTCCCAGAGGGCGTCGCCGTCCGGGTAAAGCGCGGTTTTCGGAGACAGGCTGTCGAGGTAGCGGGTGATGACGCGGCTGTCATAGAGCGCCGCGCCGTTCGGGCGCACGAGGCAGGGGATCTTGCCGAGCGGGTTGTGGGCGGGGACATCCTCGCCGGGGTTTACGGGCGAAATGGTGACGGGCAGCAGTTCGACACTGCCGAGCAGGGCGGTTTCGTGCAGGGCGATCATCACCTTGCGCACGAAGGGGGATGCGGGGGCGTAGTAGAGTTTCATCGGCGGCCTCGTTGGCTGGGTTCCGGGGGAGCCTAGCGGGGCGGGGTGCCAATGGTCAACGGGGTGATTCCAGCAAGGCAATCATGGCCGCGATTTCCTGTCCCGTGTCCGAGGTTTCCAACGCCGCAGCAACGCTTGCCATGGCCGATGCGGGTTTTTTTTGCCCCAGTTTCCATGTGCTGTCGGTGGTGGTAACCGTCATGCGGACCGGCACAATCATACGCGTCAGTCTGGCGAGGGTTTCGGGATCGAGCTTATCCATTGTCCAGACGGGTTTCGGGGCAAAACGCGGCTCGAAAGTGCCGGAGAGTTTTTCGAGACTGGCAAGAATGTCCTTCTGCGGGCGGCGACGCAGGGTGCCGCGCAGATGGACGGCGACGTAGTTCCATGTCGGCACCTGATCCTCGACGCCATACCAGTCCGGCGAGATATAGGCGTCGGGACCGGAAACAACCAGCAACGCCCTTTGCGGACTGGCCAGCGCGGCGGCAATCGGGTTGGACCGCAGCAGGTGCATGTCGATTTCGCGACCGTCCGGCGAGATGGTGAACGGGATGTGCGCGACCAGCGGGCCGTCGAACCCGTTCAACGCCAGCATGCCGAAGCCGCGATTGCGGGCGAAATCCAGCGTATGTTCGGGGTCGCCTTTCCGGAAGGTTTTATCGGGGTGCATCGGGCGGTGCCTCACGTCGGTTTTGAAAACCGCTAAACCGGTTTAGCGGGTATTACGCGGCAAGGGTAAATTCCCGCATATCGCCGTGTCAACCCGCCAGCAGTTGTCCCGTGTCGTATCCGGTAATTTTCGCCCGCACGATTTTGCCAACCTTCTGCGCGATGGTGAAATGCACCTCGGTGAAGCCCTCGGTGCGGCCCATGTGGGGGTTTTCTGTCAGGATGTTGCGGGTCTTGCCGACCTCGGCGACCAGATGCGCCTGCACTTGCGCCTCGCCGGCGGCGCGCAGGCGGGCGGCACGCTGCTTGATGGTGGCGCCGTTGACGGCCGGCATACGGGCGGCGGGGGTGCCGGTGCGGGCCGAGAAGGGGAAAACATGCAGCCACGTCAGGCCGCATTCCGCCACCAGTTTCAGCGAGTTTTCGAACATTTCGTCCGTTTCGGTCGGGAAACCGGCGATAATGTCGGCGCCGAAAACGATGTCGGGGCGGACGCGGCGGATATCCTCGCAGAACCGGATGGCATCCTCGCGCGAGTGGCGGCGTTTCATGCGTTTCAGGATCATGTTGTCGCCCGCCTGCAAGGACAGGTGCAGATGCGGCATCAGGCGGGATTCCGAGGCGATGGCGTCGATCAGGGCCGCGTCCGCCTCGATCGAATCGATGGAGCTGATGCGCAGGCGCGGCAGGTCCGGCACAAGGCGCAGGATGCGTTGCACCAGATCGCCGAGGCGCGGCGCGGCGGGCAGGTCGGCGCCCCAGCTGGTCAGGTCTACGCCGGTCAGGACAACCTCGTTAAACCCTTTGTCCACCAGCCGCCGGATCTGTTCGACCACGACTCCGGCAGGGACGGAGCGCGAGTTGCCGCGGCCATAGGGGATGATGCAGAAGGTGCAGCGGTGGTCGCAGCCGTTTTGCACCTGCACATAGGCGCGCGCGCGGGTGCCGAAGCCGTCGATCAGATGGCCGGCGGTCTCGGTCGCGGCCATGATGTCGTCGATGCGGATTTTCTCGGTCTCGCCGATAAGGTCGCCTCCGGCCAGTTCCTGCCAGGTATCGGGCTGCATTTTGGCGAGGTTGCCAAGGACAAGGTCCACCTCTGCCATGTTGGCGAAGGTGTCCGGCTCGGTCTGCGCGGCGCAGCCGGTGACGATCAGGCGGGCCCCGGGGTTTTCGCGGCGCAGCTTGCGGATCCGCTGTTTGGCGGAGCGCACGGCCTCGGCGGTGACGGCGCAGGTATTGACGACGACGGCGCCTTGCAGACCCGCATCGGCGCCAAGCTCGCGCATCGCCTCGGTTTCATAGGCGTTCAGGCGACAGCCGAAGGTCGCGAAAATCGGGGGGGTGG
Source organism: uncultured Rhodobacterales bacterium (assembly GCA_964506345.1). Taxonomy (GTDB): domain Bacteria; phylum Pseudomonadota; class Alphaproteobacteria; order Rhodobacterales; family Rhodobacteraceae; genus NORP23. The sequence goes on from CAZDLV010000182.1 coordinate 2,690, forward strand.
TCATTTCGCGGTTTCCAGAAATTCCGCCGACAGCGTGCCGGTGGCAACCAGCATCGTCGGGCCGGTCATCCAGACGCCGTCGTCCAGCCACTCGATCAGCAAATCGCCACCATCCAGATGCACGGTGACCCTGTTGTCGCTCAGCCCGCGGCGCACGGCGGCAACTGTCACGGCGCAGGAGGAAGAGCCGCTGGCCAGCGTATGCCCGACCCCGCGTTCCCAGACGCGCACGCGGATATTGGCGCGGTCAAGGATCTGCGCCACCTGCACGTTGGTGCGCTCGGGGAACAGCGGGTGGTGTTCCGTGGCGGGGCCGAGGGTGTCGAGGTCTGCGGCTTCGGCATCCTCGACGAAAAAGGTGCAGTGCGGGTTGCCCATACCGGTGGCGGCGGGGGCGCCGTCGATGGGCAGGGACAGCGTGTCGATATCGCGGGCCAGCGGGATGTCCTGCCAGCCGAGTTGCGGCGGGCCCATGTTGACGCGGATCAGGCCTTCGCCGGCGTTCCGGCAGGTCAGGTCGCCGCGTCCGGTGCGGATGGTGATTTCGGTCTCGCCGGTTTCCTCCATCAACAGGCGGGCGACGCAGCGGGTGGCATTGCCGCAGGCGTCCGACAACGAGCCGTCGGCGTTCCAGTAGTCCACGGCGGCGGTTGCCCCGTCGGCCTCGCGGATCAGGGCAAGCTGGTCGAAACCGATGCCGAAATGCCGGTCGCCAATCGCCCGCGCCAGCGCAGGGGTCATCGGGTTGTCGCGCCCGCGGGCGTCGATAACCACGAAATCATTGCCCAGCCCGTGCATTTTCAGAAATGCCGGACCGGCGGAGGTGCAGGAGTCGTTTTCCATTTCCGCTATATACGCATTTGCGCGGCGACTTGCCAGACGGGCGTTGCGGCAGGAAAATGCAGCAAGACGCAGTTTTTTGTTCCCAAAATCGCGAATCGGGCGGATAGTGGCGGGGAAACCGTCAAAGAGGCCGGTCATGAGCCATATTTTCCCCCGCCACACGAAAACCGACCTTGCGACCGCTGTTGCCGGTGATGGCTGTTATTTGATCGACAAAAGCGGCAAACGGTATCTGGATGCCTCGGGCGGGGCGGCGGTGTCCTGTCTGGGGCATGGCGATGTGGCGGTGACTGCGGCGATCAAGGCGCAACTGGACAGACTCGCCTTTGCCCACACGGGTTTCCTGACTTCGGAACCGGCCGAGGCACTGGCCGATCTGCTGATCGAACACGCGCCGGCGGGGCTGGAACGGGTCTATCTGGTCTCCGGCGGCTCCGAGGCGGTCGAGGCGGCAATCAAGCTGGCGCGGCAGGTTTTTGTCGAACGGGGCGAAGGGCAGCGGCGGCATCTGATTGCGCGGCGGCAGTCCTATCACGGCAACACGCTCGGCGCGCTGGCGGCGGGGGGCAATGTCTGGCGGCGGCAAAAATTCGCGCCTTTGTTGCTGGATGTGTCGCATATCGCACCGTGTTACGAATACCGCTTGCGCGCTGCGGACGAAACCGCCGAAGCCTACGGCCTGCGTGCGGCGCAGGAACTGGAGGACGAAATCCTGCGCCTCGGCCCCGACACGGTGATGGCATTTATTGCCGAGCCGGTGGTGGGCGCGACGCTGGGCGCGGTGCCGGCGGTTGCGGGGTATTTCAAACGTATCCGCGAGATTTGCGACCGTTACGGCGTGCTGCTGATCCTTGACGAGGTCATGTGCGGCATGGGACGCACCGGACATCTGTTTGCCTGCGAGGCCGACAGCGTCGCCCCCGATATCCTGTGCATCGCCAAGGGGCTGGGCGGCGGGTATCAGCCCATCGGCGCGATGCTGTGCAGTGGTGAAATCTACCGGACCATCGAGGATGGTTCGGGGTTTTTCCAGCACGGACATACCTATGTCGGGCATCCGGTGGCGGCGGCGGCGGGTCTGGCCGTCGTCTCGGCCATTGTGGACAGGGGGCTGGTCGCGCAGGTGCGCATGCGCGGGAACCAGTTGCAGGCTGCACTGGAGGCCCGCTTCGCACAGCATCCCAATGTCGGGGATATTCGCGGGCGCGGATTGTTTCGCGGGCTGGAACTGGTCGCGGACCGCGAAACGAAGACGGCATTCCCTGCTGCGCGCGGGCTGGCGGCGAAGGTAAAGAAGGCGGCGATGGCCGACGGCATGATCTGCTACCCGATGTCCGGGACGATCGACGGGCAACAGGGGGATCACGTCCTGCTGGCCCCCCCCTATATCATTGACGGGACTCATATTTCCCGGATCGTCGACAAGCTGGACAACGCCTTGCGGGCGGCATTGGAGGCCTAAGACAAACAAATTGCGATTTTCGTGCAATCGCCTGAATTTCCCTCTTGACCCCAAACACGCGCGCGCCTAGTTAGACCCTCGTTGTGGGCCGGTAGCTCAGTTGGTAGAGCAACTGACTTTTAATCAGTAGGTCCCGGG
>CAZDLV010000183.1:0-5073 GCA_964506345.1 uncultured Rhodobacterales bacterium
ATGGCGCGGCTGGAGGTCGTGCCCTGATCAATGGCAAGTATATATTTCATCTGCACCCCCGGTTTCCAATTCACCTCGAGGGTATCAGATAAATATTTTCCGCGCACCGGAAAATACGCACCATCAGGTGTCGTAGGTCAAAACAACCTTGTCGCCAAGCGGATGGCACTGGCAAGTCAGCACATAGCCCTGTTCGACCTCGTAATCCTCCAGTGCGTGATTGGCGACCATTTCGACCTCGCCTTCCAGCACCCTGGCTTTGCAGGTCGAACAGATACCGGCCTTGCACGAAAACGGCGCGTCCAGCCGGTTTTCAATCGCGGCTTCCAGCACCGACACCCCGTTCCTGGACATGTGAAAAACGCGTGTGGTGCCTTCCAGTGTTACCGATATTTCGGCACTGTCATTCAGCGCGGCATCGTGTTTCAACGCCGGGCGGCTTTTTGCACGACCCGTTTGCGGCGCGGTGAACAATTCGTACTTGATCCGGTCTTTGGCGAGGCCGTGGTGTTCCAGCGCCGCAACAATCCCCAGCATCATCGGTTCCGGCCCGCATATGTACGCCATGTCAACCGCATTGATATCCACCCAGTTGGCAAACAGCGCCTCGCATTTTTCCGAATCTATCCGGCCGGTGAACAGATCGATTTCCTGCGCGTCCTCTTCCAGAATATGGATCACGTTGAAACGGCCCATGTAGGTGTTTTTCAGATCTTCCAGTTCCTCGCGAAACATAATCGTGTTCACGGAGCGGTTCGCATACAACAAGGTAAACCGGCTGCGGGGTTCGCGTTTCAGTGTGGTTTTAATGACCGACAAAACCGGAGTAATGCCGCTGCCGCCGGCAAACGCCAGATAGTGCTTTGCCGACGACGCGTCCAAGGGCGCGTGAAACGTGCCCGTTGGCGGCATCGCCTCGATCGTATCGCCCGGTTCAAGGGTATCGTTTGCCCAGTTGGAAAAACTGCCGCCATCGACACGCTTGATACCGACGCGCAAAACCCCGTCGTCTTTTCCCGCACAAATGGAATAGGACCGCCGCAGTTCCTCGCCATCGAAGTCCTTGCGAAAGGTCAGGTACTGGCCTTGGACAAAGTCGAAAACTTCGGCGTCGGTATCATCCGGACGCAGCGTCACCACCACCGCGTCACGGATGGTTTTTTGAACGTCGGTTACGTGCAGGCTGTGGAATTTCGCCATTTCGGGCCTCCTAAATACATTTGAAATAGTCGAACGGTTCAAGGCATTCCCTGCAACGGTAACTGGATTTGCAAGGTGTCGAACCGAAACGGCTAACCATCTCGGTGTTGGGGGAATCGCAGCGCGGGCAGCGCACGTCCGGGCTGGCATGGCCTTCACCACAAGCAGCCGTTCCGGCAACCGGCGGCGTAATGCCATAGCGGCGCAGCTTTTCCCGCGCGTCCGCCGACATCCATTCGGTGGTCCACGCCGGTGATAGCTGGCGGCGGATTTCGATGTCGGTAACGCCATTGTCGCGCAAGGCTTTGTCGATGTCGAAGTTGATAATCGACGTCGCCGGACACCCCGAATAGGTCGGCGTCACCGTCACAACAAGCGTGGTATTTTCCCACCGGACATCACGGACAATCCCCAGATCCACCAGCGAAATCGCCGGGATCTCGGGGTCCGGCACCGCGTCGAGCCAGCGCCAGACTTCTGCAATATCGATGGAGGAAACGGCCATTGACAACCTACCAGCGAGCGTCGGGATAGGCGCGCTGCAAGAACTGCATGTCCGCCAGAATATGCCCCAGATGTTCGGTGTGCGTGCCGGTTTTTCCGCCTTTTTGCGCGAATGCCGTTCCCGGAATTTGCAACATCGCCTGCGCCATCACGGTTTCAACACGCGCATCCCAATCCGCGCGCATCCCCGAAAGGTCCGGTGCGATCCCGTCTGACTCCAGGGCGGATTCAAGCGCATCGAATGCGAACATCTCGCCGACGTATGGCCAATAATCATCCAGCGCTGCCTGCATTTTTGCGTGACTTTCCGGCGTGCCGTCGCCAAGACGAACCACCAGATCCGAAGACCGGTCGAGGTGATAAGCCACCTCTTTGCCGGCTTTTTCGGCAATTTCCGCAATACGCGGATTCACCGATCCTGCCAGCCTGCCCAACATCAGGTGGTGCCACGCGTCGAACAAAAACTGTCGCATCAATGTTTCGCCGAAATTTCCGTTGGGGCGTTCCACCAACAGCAGGTTGCGAAATTCCCATGCGTCGCGGCGATAGGCCAGCGCGTCGGCGTCACGGCCTTTGCCCTCTATCTCGCCGGCAAGCCCCAGCCACAAACGGGTTTGGCCGATCATGTCCAGCGCAACATTCGCCAGCGCGACATCTTCTTCCAGAACCGGAGAATGGCCGCACCACTGCGAAACACGATGACCCAGCACCAGTGTATTATCCCCCATCCGCAGGAGGAATTCGAACAAGTCACCAGTGTCGGACATCACATCGCCCCCACGTCGTCGGGAATGTTGAAAAAGGTCGGGTGACGGTAAATTTTGTCGTTCGACGGCTCGAACAGCGGGCCTTTGTCGCCGGGGGCCGTCGCGGTAATGTCTATCGCCTTCACCACCCAGATGCTGACACCTTCGTTGCGGCGGGTGTATACGTCGCGCGCATTGTTGATTGCCATTTCGGCGTCCGGTGCGTGCAGGCTGCCGACATGGCGATGGCTCAGGCCATGCTGGCCGCGGATAAATACTTCCCAAAGGGGCCATTCTTTAGTCATTTCATGCTCCTTGCTCTGCTGTGGCATTCGCGTGTTTGTCCGCATAGGCGCTTAGTCCGTCGCGAAACCATGCGCCGTCTTCCCACGCTTTCACCCGCGCCCCGAGGCGTTCCTTGTTACAGGGGCCGTTTCCTTTGATTACCGCGAAAAACTCGTCCCAGTCGGGATCGGTGAAGTCATACCCGCCCTTTTCCCCGTTCCATTTCAGGTCGGCGTCGGGGATCGTCAGGCCCAGATATTCCGCCTGCGGCACTGTCTGGTTTACGAATTTCTGACGCAGATCGTCATTTGTATCGATCTTGATTTTCCACGCCATGCTTTCAGCAGAATGGACAGAATCCGCGTCCGGCGGCCCGAACATCATCAGCGACGGCCACCAGAACCGGTTGATCGCGTCCTGCGCCATTGCTTTTTGCGCGTCTGTGCCCGAACACATCTTCATCATAATGTCGAAGCCCTGACGCTGGTGGAAACTTTCCTCTTTGCAAATGCGGACCATCGCGCGCGAATACGGACCATAAGAGGTGCGCTGCAACGCGACCTGGTTCATGATTGCCGCACCATCCACAAGCCAACCGACCGCGCCGATGTCCGCCCAGTTCAGCGTCGGGTAGTTGAATATAGACGAGTATTTCGCCTTGCCCGCGTGCAATTGCGCATACATTTCATCGCGGGAAATCCCGAGGGTTTCTGCCGCACAATACAGATAAAGCCCGTGTCCGGCCTCGTCCTGCACCTTGGCCAGCAAAATTGCCTTGCGTTCCAGCGTGGGTGCGCGCGTGATCCAGTTTCCCTCGGGCAACTGGCCGACAATTTCGGAATGCGCGTGCTGGCTGATCTGGCGGATCAGGGTTTTGCGATAGCCGTCGGGCATCCACTCTTTCGGCTCGATTTTCTGGCCGGCATCTATCCGTTCCTGAAACCGGCGTTCTTCGGGGGTCATATCCGCACGGGCTTTGGCCCCCTTGCCGGTTCCTTCAACTACCTGAGCATACATTTCCGTTTCCTCCGTCAAACCCGTTCAAGGACGATGGCAATCCCTTGCCCGACGCCCACACACATCGTGGCCAGACCATAACGACCGCCGGTGCGTTGCAATTCATTGCTGACAGCCATCACCAGCCGTGCGCCGCTCATGCCCAGCGGGTGGCCCATCGCGATCGCACCGCCGTTGGGGTTAACGTGTGGTGCGTCATCATCCAGTCCCAGCGCCCGCAACACGGCCAGACTTTGCGCGGCGAACGCCTCGTTCAACTCGATCACGTCCATTTGCGCCAACGTCAAACCGGCGCGGGCCAGCACCTTTTGCGTTGCCGGAATTGGCCCGATTCCCATTATGCGCGGCGCGACACCGGCCGCGGACATGGCCACGACACGCGCTTTCGGCGTTAAACCATGATCTACAGCCGCCTTTTCCGAGGCAACCAGCAACGCGGCGGCGCCATCGTTCACCCCCGACGCATTGCCGGCGGTCACGCTGTTGTCCGCGCCGTTTATCCCGCGCAGGGTTGCCAGCTTTTCAACCGTCGTACCCGGGCGCGGGTGTTCATCCGTATCAAATACTACCGGAGCGGATTTTCTTTGCGGGATTGTGACAGGCACAATTTCGTCGCGATACACGCCCCGATCCTGCGCCGCCGCCCAGCGCGCTTGCGAGCGTGCGGCGAACGCGTCCTGATCGGCGCGCCCGATACCGTAGTCCGCCGCCACGTTATCCGCCGTTTCCGGCATGGAATCTGTCCCGAACGCGGATTCCAGGCGGGGATTGACGAACCGCCAGCCGATCGTGGTGTCGAAAACCGCATTGGCCCGACTGAAGGCGCTGTGCGCCTTGGGCATCACGAAAGGCGCGCGGCTCATGCTTTCGACGCCGCCCGCCAGCACCAGATCGAAATCACCGGCGCGAATCCCGCGCGCCGCCATCCCGACAGCGTCCATTCCCGAACCACACAAACGGTTAATGGTGGTTCCCGGAACATCGGTAGGCAAACCGGCCAACAACGCCGCCATGCGTGCCACGTTGCGATTGTCTTCGCCTGCCTGATTGGCGCAACCATACAGCAAGTCATCCACTACCGCCCAGTCAACCGACGGATTTCGCGCCATCAGTTCAGACACCGGAATCGCAGCAAGGTCATCGGCCCTGACAGACGACAACGCCCCGCCATAGCGGCCTATCGGAGTTCGGATTGCATCGCAGATAAATGCTTCGGGCATGCGGATTTCCATATTCTGAATTATAATTAGCCGACCGTTCGGTCAGTTTATGAATGATTTGACGGCGTCAGGCAAGCATTATGTTGCAAAGAAATGCATTT
>CAZDLV010000184.1:0-5055 GCA_964506345.1 uncultured Rhodobacterales bacterium
CATGGCGGCGACGCCGGTGCGGGCGATGTCGGTCAGGCCGAGCGGGCGCATCAGGTCGATGAAGGCGTCGATTTTTTCCGGGGTGCCGGTCAGTTCGAAAACAAAACTTTCCAGCGTGCTGTCAACCACGTTGGCGCGGAAAATATCGGCGAGACGCAGGGCCTCTACCCGTTTGTCGCCGGTGCTGGCGACCTTCAGCATTGCCAGTTCCCGTTCGACCGAGGCGCCTTCGACGGTCAGGTCATGCACCGTGTGGACGGGGACCATGCGCGACAGCTGGGCCTTGATCTGTTCGATCACCGCCGGGGTGCCGGTGGTGACGATGTTGATGCGGGAGATATGGCCCTCGTGGTCGGTTTCGGCCACCGTCAGGCTGTCGATATTGTAGCCGCGACCGGAAAACAGGCCGATGACACGGGCGAGGACGCCGGCCTCGTTATCGACGATGACGGTCAGGGTGTGGGTCTCTATCGTCTCGCTGAGCGGGTTTTTCAGGTCATAGGCGCTTTTGCGCGAAGCGCCTTTTTTCAAAGAGAGTGCAGACATGGTGTTTCCTTTCTAGTGGCGCAGGCTGGCCGAGGCGGGCAGCGCGGGGGTCCCGTCGAAGGGAGCGTTTTCAAGGGTTGCCAGCAGCGCCAGAAGCGGCGCGAACTCGGCGGCGAAGCGGTCTGAGTCGGTCGGGGACATCGCGGTTTTATACCGGTCGCGGATCCCCTTGTTGAACTGGATATAGCGTTTGTCGGAGACCATGCGGGCAATTTCGGCAGGGTTTCCGGCGATTCCAAGGTGTTGCAGCAGTTTGTTAACAGCCGTTTCCGTGTCGAAGGCCAGCAGGTTGTAGGGCAGCACCAGCATGTCGGGCAGTTTCAGCCAGGCGGCGAGGGCGTCCACTTGCAGGCGGATGGCATCGAGCGTGTCGGGCAGGGTGACATATTCCCTGAAGGCGAAGTGGCCCTTGCGTCGCGCCCTGGTTCCGTGGTCCAGCATCGACAGCGCCATGTCGCGCGGGTCGCGCAGGCTGATGCTGCCGCGCGCCTGACCGGCGCTGATGGCCGCCACCACCGCCGGCGAGGGCAGGACGTGGGTTTTGACCACCAGCGGGTAGCCCCGGGTCTGCGCGATGTCCAGCAGCGCCGCCATCATGGCGTCATCGACATGCGAGACGAAATTGACGGAGTGGATTTCGTCAACGATCGGCGGCGGGATGCGCGGCTGTGGACAGCCGGCCGATTCCAGCGACAGGTGCGCCAGCCGGTAGGCCAGCGTGCTGGCGCTTTTGGTCAGGCCATAGCTGAAATATACCGTGGGCGCGGGCATGGGTTACACCAGCGCGCCACCGGCCCCGGTGATCGCCCCTTCGGCTTTGGCCGCGCCCATCAGCATTTCGTTGTGTGCCTTGCCGCTGGGGATCATCGGATAGCAGTTTTCGTGTTTTTCCACCAGACAGTCGAAAATCACCGGCCCGTCGTGGTTCAGCATTTCCATGATCGCATCGTCGAGATCGGCAGGGTCCGAGCAGCGGATACCCTTGGCGCCGAAGGCCTCGGCCAGTTTGACGAAATCGGGCAGGGCCTCGGACCAGCTGTGCGAGTAGCGCGAGCCGTGCAGCAGCTCCTGCCACTGGCGGACCATGCCGAGGCGCTCGTTGTTCAGGATGAACTGTTTGGTTTTCAGGTTGTATTGCGCCGCCGTGCCCATTTCCTGCATGTTCATCAGCCACGAGGCCTCGCCCGCGATGTTGATGACCAGCGCGTCGGGGTGGGCGACCTGGACCCCCATCGAGGCCGGCGTGCCATAGCCCATGGTGCCGAGACCGCCGGAGGTCATCAAGCGGTGCGGTTCCTCGAACCCGAGGTATTGCGCGGCCCACATCTGGTGCTGGCCGACCTCGGTCGTGATATAGCGGTCCTGCCCTTTGGTCAGGGCCTCAAGCCGTTGCAGCGCGTATTGCGGTTTGATGATCGTGCCGGAGTTTTTATAGGACAGGCAGTCCACGGCGCGCCACTCGTCGATCTGTTTCCACCATTTGGCGATGGCCTCGGATTTCGTCTTGCGGCCGCGGGATTTCCAGACCTTGAGCAGGTCTTCGAGGATATGGCCGACGTCGCCGACGATCGGGGTGTCGACGTGGATGATCTTGTTGATCGAGGAGGGGTCGATGTCGATATGGACCTTGTAGCTGTTCGGGCTGAAGGCGTCGGTGCGGCCGGTGATCCGGTCGTCGAAACGCGCGCCGATGCACAGCATGTAGTCGCAGTCGTGCATGGCCATGTTGGCCTCGTAGGTGCCGTGCATCCCCAGCATCCCGAGCCAGTTCTTGCCCGAGGCCGGATAGGCGCCCAGACCCATCAGGGTCGAGGTGAGCGGAATGTCGGTGGCGTCGGAGAGTTCACGCAGAAGCTGGCTGGCGCCGCGGCCGGAGTTGATGACGCCGCCGCCGGAATAGATGATCGGGCGCTTGGCCTTTTCCAGCGCCTCGACCGCGCGGGTGATGGCGTCGATGTCGCCTTTGACCTGCGGCTGGTAACGGGCGGTGTTGGCCTTGTGCTTCGGGGTGTATTTGCCCGTGGCGAACTGCACGTCCTTGGGGATGTCGATCAGCACCGGACCCGGGCGGCCCGAGGTGGCGACATGGAAGGCCTGGTGCAGGGTATCGGCCAGCGAGTCCGTGTCCTTGACCAGCCAGTTGTGCTTGGTGCAGGGGCGGGTGATGCCGACGGTGTCGGCCTCCTGAAACGCATCGTTGCCGATCATGAAGGTGGGGACCTGACCGGTGAGGACGATCATCGGGATCGAATCCATCAGCGCGTCGGTCATGCCGGTCACAGCGTTGGTGGCGCCGGGACCGGAGGTGACCAGAACCACGCCCGGCTTGCCGGTGGCGCGGGCATAGCCCTCGGCCGCGTGGGTGGCGCCCTGTTCGTGGCGCACGAGGATGTGGCGGATGTTGTTCTGCTGGAAAATCTCGTCGTAAATCGGTAGCACGGCGCCGCCGGGATATCCGAACACGGTGTCCACGCCTTGGTCTTTCAGGGCTTGAACAACTATCTGGGCTCCGGTCATCTGGCGCGACATGGGTTTTCTCCGTTTTTTTTCAATTCCGGGATGGTGTCCCGGTGGTCCGAGTGGTGTCGGTCGTGCGGTCACAAAAAAACCCCCGGTTGAAAGGGGGTTGCACATCAGCCGTCGAGGGTGCGTCCTGACGGTCAATGCGCGTGGCGTAGCACGATCACGATAATTTTTGTATTCTGTTTCATACCGGTTTTTGTAAATATACGGGTTGCCAAGGTCAACAGGTAATTGCCAAGAAAATTGCGGCAAAGTGACGTGTGGCGAAATATAGTTGCGATTTTTCGGCGGTTTGCGGAGTTTGTTTAATTTACCCAAGGGCAGGGCGCGACGATTTTGCCGCAGCCGTTCCGGTGGTGGATAGCGCGGCGGGTGACTGGTCGCAATAACTGACCCGTTGCGGAAAAAACCCGTTGCAAATCCCGGCGCAGCCGATACGTTGGAAGACGTTAATCGATCCGTTTTGCCAAAAGGCAAAGCGTAAACTGGGAGGTTATTAATGGATCGTCGTTCATTTCTGAAAAATTCGGCACTTGGCGGGGCAGCAGTTGCCGCCAGTGCAACACTTGCTGCTCCGGCCTATGCACAGGGCAAGCGCAAGCTGACTATGGTTACATCCTGGGGCCGTGGCCTGGCCGGTGTTTTCGACGGCGCGCAGTATTGCGCCGACCGCATCACCGCCCTGTCCGACGGCACACTGGAAGTGGAAATCAAGGCCGCCGGCGAGCTGGTTGGTGCGTTCGAGGTGTTTGACGCGGTTTCGTCCGGTCAGGCAGACATGTACCACTCGGCCGATTACTACTATATCAGCCAGAGCCCGGCATTCGCGTTCTTTACATCTGTTCCCTTCGGTATGACCGCGCAGGAACTGATGAACTGGTACTACTATGGTGGCGGCAAGGATATGCACCACTCGCTGGGCGAAATCTTCAACCTGAAGTCCTTTATCGCCGGCAACACAGGCGCACAGGCCGGTGGCTGGTTCCGCAAGGAAATCAACAGCCCCGAGGATTTCAACGGTCTGAAATTCCGTATGCCGGGTCTGGGTGGCAAGGTTCTGGGCACACTGGGTGCGTCCGTGCAGAACATTCCGGGTGCCGAGGTGTATCAGGCCCTGTCGTCCGGCGCGCTGGACGGAACCGAGTGGATCGGCCCGTGGGCTGACGAAAAAGCCGGTTTCCAGGAAATCACCAAGAACTACTACACAGCAGGTTTCCACGAGCCGGGCGCAGCCCTGACGCTGGCAACCAACCTGGAAGTGTTCGACAGCCTGTCCGCATCGCATCAGGCGATCATCGAGGAAACCGCCAAGGCGGCACACTCGGACAATCTGGCCATGTTCCTGTACAACAACGGGACCGCGCTGGAACGTCTGAAGGCCTCGGGCGTCAACATTCTGGAATTCCCGGATTCCGTATGGGATGCATTCGGCAAAGGGTCGAAAGAAGTCATGGGCGCCAATATGTCCGACGAAACTTTCGCCAACATCGCCAACAGCTACAATGCGTCCATGAAAGCATCGTCTGCCTGGATCAAGACATCCTCGGGTGCCTATACAGCACAGCGCGACCGCGTTCTCGGGTAAAATCCGCCCTGAATATTGCAATCCGCCCCCTTTGTCGGGGCGGGTTGTTTTTCCTATGGAATTTCTTTTTTTTCGGGAGAGTTAGGCGATGCTGGATGGTCTGATCTGGTTTTTCACCAATGTTGGCATGGCATTTGTCAATGTGTTTAATGCGTTAAGCAATCCGGCCGCGTGGCTGGACTGGACCGACAAGCAAGCCATGGCCCGGTTCATTTTTTACGGTGCGTCGCGGGACCTCTTTTTCGTCGTTTTCGACATTTTTGTTATTCTTACCGTCGTCGGGCTGTTCCGCCGGCCGATCCTGTGGGGGGTCGTGCGCGGGCTGGAATGGTTCGCCAATACCGTGGGCCGGTTTTTCGCCTATGCGGCGCTGTTCATGGTGGTGCAACAGATCCTGATTA
>CAZDLV010000185.1:0-5054 GCA_964506345.1 uncultured Rhodobacterales bacterium
CAGGCCGGCGGAAACCACACCGCCGGGCGAGTTGATATACATCGAGATTTCCTTTTTCGGGTTCTCGGCTTCCAGAAACAGCAACTGCGCGACGATCAGGGTGGACATGCCGTCATGCACCGGACCGGACAGGAAAATAATCCGTTCTTTCAGCAGACGCGAAAAAATATCGTAGGATCGTTCGCCGCGCGCGGTCTGTTCAACCACCATCGGCACCAGCGTGTTCATATATGTGTCAATCGGATCGTTCATCGTAATGCCTCATTTCGGAAGCCCGAGGAATATCGGGAAACTCTTACGCAAAGGTTTAATTGTGCCGCGAGGGGGCCGCAAGGGCTAGTTGGCAAATATGTTGTGAACAACAAAAAGGGCAGGCACGGCGGCCTGCCCCGTTTTCGACACCCTAAGTGCCTTTATTCCTTGTCGAGTGCCTTGATGGCGGTTTCCAGGTCTTCCTTGGAAACGTCCTTGTCGCTGACGTCGGCCAGCTCCACGATATAATCGACAACCTTGTCTTCGAAAATCGGGGCGCGCAACTGTTGCTGGGCCTGTTCGTTTTTCTGGATGAATTCGAAGAACTCGCGTTCCTGACCCGGATACTGGCTGGCCTGGTTGAACATGGCCTGCTGGATTTCCTGCTCGCTCACCTCGATGTTGTTGCGGTTGCCGATTTCGGCAAGCAACAGCCCCAGACGCACGCGGCGTTCCGCCAGTGTTTTGTGCTCGTCGGTGATTTCGATCTCGCCGTGGTCGTGGTTGTGGTCGTCGGGATGATCATCGTGATACAGCTGATGCGCGATCTGCTGCGCCTCGGCGTCTACCAGCGATGCCGGCAATTCGAAGTTCACCAGCGAGTCGAGTTCGTCCATCAACTGGCGTTTCAACACCATGCGGGCCGCGCCCTTGTATTCGCCAACCAGACTTTCGCTGATCTGGGTTTTCAGGCCGTCGAGATCCTCCGCACCGTATTTCTGCGCCAGTTCATCGTTGATTTCCGAAGGTTTCGGCTCGCGGACTTCTTTCACTGTGCATTCGAACACCGCATCCTTGCCGGCAAGGGCTTCGGCACCGTATTCGGCGGGGAAAGTTACGTTGACATCGAGGGTGTCGCCTTCCTTGGTGCCGACCAGCTGTTCCTCGAAACCCGGGATAAAGCTGTTGGAGCCAAGCACGAGGGGGTAATCCTCGCCTGCGCCGCCGTCAAAGGCTTCGCCGTCAACCTTGCCGAGGAAGTCGATGACAACCTGGTCGCCATCCTTGGCTTTCGATCCTTTGCGGCGTTTTTCGAAGTTCTGCGACTGCGCCGCCAGATTTTCAAGCGCCTCGGTCACGGCGGCATCGTCAACGATGGTCACCAGACGTTCCAGTTTCAGCTTGGAAAAATCCGGATCGGGAATTTCCGGCAGGCATTCGTAGGAAAGGGTCACGGCAACATCGTCGCCTTCTTTCCAGTCGTCGTTTGTCATCTTGACTTCGGGCTGCATGGTCGGACGGTCGCCGGATTTGTCGAAATGTTCCTGCATGGCCGCGTCGATGCTTTCCTGCATGGCTTCGCCCAGAACCGACTGGCCAAACATTTTTTTCATCAGGGCGAGGGGCGCGTGGCCCTTGCGAAAACCCTTCATCTGGAAATCGGCACGCGCGGCTTCCAGCTTTTCGGTGACTTTTGCTTCAAGTTCCTCGGCGGTAACGATCATGTCGTACGCGCGCTTTAGGCCTTCGTTCAGGGTTTCAGTGACCTGCATGTCAATTCCTCGTTTCAAATTTCGCGCCCCGGTTCGGAGGCTGGTACGGATGAAGGGACTTGAACCCCCACGCCTCTCGGCACCAGAACCTAAATCTGGCGTGTCTACCAATTCCACCACATCCGCAAACGGCCGTTGCCGAAAGCAACAGCACAATTCCGGCGCCTCTCTAGCAGAGGAATTTCCATGGTGCGAGGGAAAAATGCATATGAAGGTGAATTCCTGACCAACGTGGCTCCGCCGGTTGCTCAGTCGGCGGCCAGTGCGCGAAACACCGCCGGCATCTGTTCGGGAATATCCTCGGCAATCAGGCCCGGACCAAAGGTCAAGGCGCATTCGACGTGCAGCCACGCCCCGGTTTCCGCCGCATACATCGGATCGAATCCGCGCGCCATCAGGCCGGTGATGAAACCGGCAAGAACATCGCCCGAACCGGCCGTTGCCAGCCACGGGGCGGCGCGTTCAAACAGCGCGGAATTGATGGAGGCATTGCCCCACGCATCCGACAATGTCGTGTCGGCCCCCTTGAACAAAACGACACAGCCGGCGCGCTGTGCCGCAAGACGGGTTGCATCCACCTTGGAAAAGGCCGGTCCGGTGCCGGCGGGGTCGCCCAGACGTGCCGCAAGGTCGGGAAACAGGCGCGCGAATTCACCACCGTGCGGTGTAAGGACGACGTTGTCATGCGTCAGTGCAAACAGCGCCGCGGGGTCTTCGGCAAACATGCCCAGCGCATCGGCATCCAGCACCAGTGGCCGCCCGTCCCGCAGGGCGGTTTCGACCATCCCCCGCGTGTCGCGTGTTTTGCCCAGCGCCGGACCAAGGCATAGCGCGCCGATCCGCCGGTCCTCAAGAATTGCAGCCAGTGCAACCGCATCCGCGACCGGTTCCAGCATGACAGCGGTCAGATGCGCGGCATTTTCCATGACCGCATCCGGCGGGCTGGCCACGGTCACAAGTCCGGTCCCGATCCGCAGCGCCCCGCGTGCAGCCAGACGTGCGGCACCGGTTTTGCCGGAGGGGCCGGATACAATCAGCGCGTGGCCGTGTGAATATTTGTGCTGCCCCCCCATTTTCGCTTTGCTGATCAGTGCATTGGCGCCGTGAACCAGATCGACAGGTGAAACCTCGTCGTCGGGATCATCCGACATTTCGCTATAGTCCATCTGCTCGAAAAACCGTTCCAGCCCGATGGGTTTTACCGACAGGGCCGGAATGGCCGAATTCAGATAATGGCCGATTTTCGGGCGGTGAAAGGTAACGGTCAGCTCGCAGGCAATCGAAACGCCGATCCCCGAGGCGTCAACCAGTGCCCGCCCGCTATCGGCACAAACGCCGCTGGGAACATCGACGGCCACAGGGCGCAAGAAGCAGTAAGGAACGCGCGAGGTAAAATCCGACAGGCGCAGGCGCAGATCGTGCGCCAGCGGACGTGACAGTCCCGTGCCGAATATCGCATCGACCAGAACGCCGCCCTCGCGTTGCGTAATCGGGAAAAGGTCGTCCGGAACGGGGGCAAGCATATCGTAAACCGGACCGAGTTCGCACCAGCGGTCATAATTCGTGCGCGCGTCAGGCGGCAGTTTTCCGGCATCCCCATACAGAAACACCCCGACGTTCCAGCCGCGCCGTTTCAGTAACCGCGCCACTACGAAGCCGTCGCCGCCATTGTTGCCCGGCCCACACAACACCAGCGCACAGCGGGCGGTTTCCGCCATTGCCGGCCATTCCTCGAAAATCGCCTCTACCACCCCCCTGCCCGCGCGTTCCATCAGGTCAAGCGCGCTGGCCTCGCCGGCGGCGATTGCAGCGGTTTCTACGGCCCGCATTTGCGCGGCAGTCAACAGTTCGGTCATTGCGTTCTCAATTTGTCTGTTTTTCCGGCACAATGCCTAATTATTGGGCATAAAATGCAGAAACATCTGAAGGCATCGTTCCGGCAAATCGTAACGAATTGCATCGCCGCTGCACAGGTGTTTTCTGGGGCCGGTACAACAGGAGCATCGACATGAAGAAAATCGAAGCCATCATAAAGCCGTTCAAACTGGACGAGGTCAAGGAAGCGTTGCAGGATGTCGGCGTTCAGGGCCTGAGCGTTATCGAAGCCAAGGGGTTCGGACGCCAGAAAGGCCACACCGAATTGTATCGCGGCGCCGAATACGTCGTGGACTTTCTGCCCAAGGTGAAAATCGAGGTGGTTCTGGCCGACGATCAGGTCGATGCCGCCATCGAGGCCATCATTGCCGCCGCCAAAACCGGCAAAATCGGCGACGGCAAGATTTTTGTTTCTACCGTTGAGCGCGCCATCCGCATCAGAACCGAAGAAGACGGCGAAGACGCCCTCTAGTATAAGGAAAAGACCATGAGTGATTCCATTCAGCATGTCCTCGACATGATCAAGGACAACGACATCGAATATGTCGATATCCGTTTCACCGACCCGCGCGGCAAGTTGCAGCATGTCACAATCATCAACGACGAGGTCGACGCCGACTTCCTCGAAGAAGGGTTCATGTTCGACGGCTCCTCCATTGCCGGCTGGAAAAGCATCGACGAATCCGACATGAAACTGATGCCGGACTGTGCGTCGGCCTATATCGACCCGTTCTACGCGGAAAAAACCCTGTGTCTGCATTGCTCGATCCATGAGCCGGACACGGGCGAACCTTACGCGCGTGATCCGCGCTCGACCGCCGAAAAGGCCGAAGCCTATCTGAAGGCATCCGGCATTGGCGACACCGCCTATTTCGGGCCGGAAGCCGAGTTCTTCCTGTTTGACGATGTGCGTTTTTCCAACTCTATCAACAAGGTATCCTACGAAGTTGATGCAGCGGACGCTTCGTGGAACACCGATACCGAATATGAAATGGGCAACATGGGCCACCGCGCCGGCGTCAAGGGCGGTTACTTTCCCGTCAACCCGACCGACGCGGCGCAGGATATTCGCGGCGAGATGCTCAGCACCATGAAACGCCTCGGTATGAAAGTGGACAAACACCATCACGAGGTGGCCTCGTGCCAGCACGAACTGGGTCTGGTATTCGGCACGCTGGTCAAACAGGCCGACGATCTGCAGAAATACAAATACGTTATCCACAACGTGGCACACGCCTATGGCAAATCGGCGACCTTCATGCCGAAACCGATCGCGGGCGACAACGGCACCGGCATGCACGTCAACATGTCGATCTGGAAGGACGGCAAACCGGTATTCGCCGGTGACAAATACGCCGATCTGTCGCAGGAAGCCCTGTATTTCATCGGCGGCATCCTGAAACACGCCAAGGCGCTGAACGCCTTCACCAACCC
>CAZDLV010000186.1:0-5043 GCA_964506345.1 uncultured Rhodobacterales bacterium
TCAGCGATTATTCTGGCTTCTATTGTATTGTTTTGGCTATGAGTCCTGACCCTAGATCCGGCTTGAAACAATTTGGCAACTTGCCCCTCGCCAGCGGCTTCGCTGACCGTTACGCTGTAATCTTGTGCAAACAAGGAGGCAGGCGATGAGCGCGCTGGGAAACCCGATCTATCCGGTCATCAACATACTGGCGATTTCGTTGATTTTCGTTATCGGGATCATCATCGTCATCGGCGTCGTGCTGTTTTTCATCGACTCGCGGCAAAGCCATGATGCGATCCGGCACAATTATCCGGTACTGGGCCGGTTCAGGTATATTTTCTCGACGCTCGGTGAATTCTTCCGGCAGTATTTTTTCGCCATGGACCGCGAGGAAATGCCGTTTAACCGTGCCGAGCGGGACTGGATCGAAAAATCCTCGCTGGGGCGGGACAACCATGTGGCGTTCGGGTCTACCAAATCGCTGGCATTGCCGGGGACGGCAATTTTCGTGAACTGCCCGTTTCCCAAGCTGGGCGACGAAAAACACGACCCGCCCGCGATGCTGATCGGCCCGTTTGCGCGCAGGCCTTACGAGGCGTCCTCGATTATCAACATTTCCGGCATGAGCTTCGGGGCCTTGTCGCGACCGGCGGTGCGGGCGTTGTCCAAGGGGGCAAAGCTGGCGGAATGCTGGATGAATACCGGCGAGGGCGGATTGTCGCCGTATCATCTGGAGGGCGGCTGCGACATTGTTTTCCAGATCGGCACAGCAAAATACGGGGTCCGCAACAGCGACGGCGGGCTGGACGACGACAAGCTGCGCGAGGTGGCGGCACACGAACAGGTCAGGATGATCGAGATCAAGATGAGTCAGGGGGCCAAGCCCGGCAAGGGCGGCCTGCTGCCCGGCGTAAAGGTAACGCCCGAAATCGCCGCTGTGCGCGGGATTCCTGCGGGCGAGCCGTCAATTTCGCCCAATCGCCATCCCGAAATAGACAATGTCGGCGAGTTGCTGGATTTCATTAACCATGTCCGCGAGGTCTCCGGCCTGCCCGTGGGATTCAAGACCGTACTGGCCGGCGACGGATGGTTGCAGGATCTGTGCCGCGAAATTCACAACCGCGGCAAACAGTCGGCGCCGGATTTTATCACGGTTGACGGCGGCGACGGCGGCACCGGGGCGGCACCGATGCCCTTGATGGACAACGTCGGTTTGCCGCTGAAAGAGGCGCTGCCGATGGTGGTCGATGTGTTGGTGCGCTATGGGTTGCGCGACCGGATCAGGGTGGTTGCCTCGGGTAAACTTGTCACGCCGGCCGAGGTGGCATGGGCCTATTGCGCAGGAACGGATTTCGTGACCTCGGCGCGCGGTTTCATGTTTGCGCTGGGTTGCATCCAGTCGTTGAAATGCAACAAAAATACCTGCCCGACCGGCATCACCACGCATGACGAACGGTTGCAAAACGGCCTGAACCCCGAGGAAAAGGCCGTTCGCGTGAAAAATTTCGTCGGGAAAATCCGCTATGGCAGCGGGTTGATCGCACATTCCTGCGGGGTTGAACACCCGCGCGCGCTTAAGCGGCACCATTGCCGGATTGTGCAATACAGCTATGTTTCCATTCCGATGTCGGATATTTCGCCGTTACCCGAAGTTTTGCCGGCGTACTGGGAATGACGGTCCCGTTTGACAACAGTTTCGCGGCACTACCCGGGCGGTTTCATGCACGCCAGATGCCGACGGCGGTGACCAGCCCGAAACTGGTGAAACTGAACACCGGATTGGCGGCCAAAATCGGGGTGGATGTTCGCGATTTGACGGTTGATGTTCTGGCCGGAAACAGCGTGCCGGACGGTGCAGACCCTGTTGCCATGGCCTATGCCGGTCACCAGTTCGGCGGGTTTGTGCCGCAGCTGGGTGACGGGCGGGCGGTTTTGCTGGGCGAGGTTGTCGGGCCGGACGGCGTGCGCCGCGATATCCAGTTGAAAGGTTCTGGACCGACCGTATTTTCGCGAAACGGCGACGGGCGGGCGGCCATAGGTGCGGTTCTGCGCGAGTATATCGTTAGCGAGGCAATGGCGGCGCTGGGAATTCCGACCACACGGGCGTTGGCCGCCGTAACCACCGGCGACATGATCCGGCGCGAAACACTGCTGCCCGGCGGCGTGCTGACCCGGGTCGCGCAAAGCCACATTCGTGTCGGGACATTTCAGTATCACTTTGCCCAACGCGACACAAAATCGCTGGCGCGTCTGGCGGAATATGCCATCGACCGCCACTATCCCGAGGCGGCGAGGGGCGAAAATCCGGTTCTTGCATTTTTCGAATCGGTTGTTGAACGACAGGCGGGCCTGATCGCGAAATGGATGCAGGTCGGGTTTATCCACGGTGTGATGAACACGGACAATATGTCGATCGCCGGCGAAACAATCGACTTTGGCCCATGTGCGTTTATGGACAAATTTCATCCCGATACGGTGTTCAGTTCGATTGACCGGCACGGGCGATATGCGTGGTCGAACCAACCGAACATCGCACATTGGAACCTTGCGCAACTCGGACAATCATTGATGGTTCTGGTTGACAAGGACGCGGATGTCGCCCGGTCGAAGGTTTCGGCGGTTCTCGACAGGTTTCCCGCGCTATTTTCCGATGCATATTACAAGGGGTTTGCGGCAAAGGCCGGCGTGGCCCCGACCCTAGAAGGGCGCAACCTTATTCGCGACCTGCACCGTATCATGGCGGAAAACGCGGTCGATTTTTCGTTGTTTTTTCATCATCTGACAGAGATGGCGCAAGGGGGCAGTGAAAACGGCATCAGACACCTTTTTGACTCGCCGGATGTTTTTGACGCGTGGGCGTTGCGATGGCAAGACTTGCGCACAAGCGACCCGGCGTCAGAAATGCGCCGCGTAAATCCGGTGTTTATTCCCAGAAACCACAGGGTAGAAGAGGTGATCGTTGCCGCGAATGCCGGAATTTACGAGCCGCTGGACCGTTTGCTAGGGATTCTTGAAAACCCGTTCGAGCCACAACCGGAAAACGAAGAATATATGGCGGAACCGCGTCCCGAAGAAATCGTTTACGAAACCTTTTGCGGAACCTGAATCCGGCGTGTTGCACCATCGGAGCCGCAAAGGACATTACTGGACGATAAATTCGGCGTGCAGTGCGCCTGCCGCCTTTATCGCCTTCAATATATCGATCATGTCGCGCGGAGAAACGCCCAGCGCGTTCAAACCCTCGATAACCTGCGGGAGGGAGACCGCATCATCGACAAGCGCCAGGCCGGTTCCCGGCGCCTGGTCCATTCCGACAGTCGTACGGGGAACAACGATTGGCTGCCCGCCGGGCGCGAAAGGGTTTGGTTGAACGACCAATGGTTGCTCCTTCACGCGCAGAGTAAGATTGCCCTGCGAGATCGCGACGCGCGATATCCGGACGTCGGATCCCAACACAATCGTGCCCGAGCGTTGATCGACAACGACGCGCGCCTTTTGTGACGGTGCGATTTCTATATTTTCCAGCGTCGCTATCAGATGTGCCGCGCTGCGAACGCCGGCGCGCCGGACGTTCAGGCTGACGGTGCCGGAATCCAGCATGGTGGCAACCGGTTTACCAAAAGCATCATTTATTGCGCTTTCTATCCGCGCCGCCGTGGTGAAATCCGGATTTCTTAGCGCCAAGCGGATAATATTCATGTCAGAGAGTGCGAACTCGATCTCTCGCTCGACCCGGGCGCCGGACGGGATAACACCGGCAGTGGGGACGCCCCGGGTTATCTGTGCAGCCTTGCCGCTGACAGATGCGCCGCCGGCAATAAGCGACCCTTGGGCTACCGCATAAATGTTCCCGTCGGCGGCATTGAGCGGCGTCATAACAAGGGTTCCGCCCATCAGGCTTTTGGCGTCGCCTATTGCCGATACGGTCACATCAATCTGCCCGCCCGCCCGCGCGAAGGGCGGCAATGTGGCGGTTACCAACACGGCGGCAACATTTTTCGGGCGGAACTTTTCTCCGGAAACGTTAATGCCCAGACGTTCCAACAGATTTCCCAGCGCTTCTTCTGTAAATGGCGAATTTCGCAATCCGTCACCCGTCCCGTTCAGGCCCACGACCAGGCCATATCCTACCAGTTCGTTTCCGCGGACTCCGT
The DNA here is from genome assembly GCA_964506345.1 of uncultured Rhodobacterales bacterium. GTDB lineage: Bacteria > Pseudomonadota > Alphaproteobacteria > Rhodobacterales > Rhodobacteraceae > NORP23. Next base: position 4,137 of record CAZDLV010000186.1, read on the forward strand.
CGAACTCCACCAAATCCTTTATGCGGGCCTCGACGGCGAAGGCAGCGCTTGTCGGGAACCATGCTGCGAGGACCAGGGCGAGAACGCCGAAAATTGCCTGCACGATTTTCACCTTAAATAATTCGTTAATGACAGTCCGGCGAGCCGCGCAGTCACAATGTACATAGACTGTATTTGCCCTTGCAGCGCCTGAAACCGTGTGGCCGCAACATATGGATCGGCGCTTGTTATATCGCCTTTAATCATTGTTAACGCGGTGACTTGCGCGGCATTCGTGACTGCCGCATTGGTGATGTTTTCCTCGGAGAATCCCAGCGATGCTTGCAGGGATACAATATTTGCGTCGGCGGAAACAAGCGAGCGCGATGCGTTTTGCAACAACAGCGTTTCATCCGGAGTACCGGACAAAGTAGAAATCGACGAGACGGCGGCAGTGATCGCAAGGGAACGTAGGGCCGTGCGAACCTCGCGCGAATCCGCGCGAATTCCAAAATCTATTTTCGTGCCGTTTTGCATCACCACCGGCGTACTGTCCTGTACGGCGCCCTTATATATGGTGGTTTCGAAGCCTGCTCCGGAATCGAAGAAGTAGGAATCAATCGCCGTGAGTGCCGCGGATGCGCTGGCGGATGATGAAATGATCCCGGCAATGTCGGAAACGATGGTCGCCGCCGGCGCTATTGCGGGGGTGTCGGTGGCGGCGCCGGAAAACAGGTGCTGGTTTCCGAATTTTTCATTTAGCGCACCGACGACAGTCTCCAGCTTGTTTTGCGCCTGCGCACCAAGGCGGGTTGCCAGAACTTTATCGCCGCGATCCACGGCGGCCAGCAACCGCGGGCCGTAGCCCGATAGCGCCTTGCGGACTGAATCCAGACCGATCTGCATTACCTGTGTTTTCGCACCGGCT
>CAZDLV010000187.1:0-5015 GCA_964506345.1 uncultured Rhodobacterales bacterium
TGGCAATGAAAATTCCGGACGACATATCCACTAAACCGGTTTAGTGGATATGTCGTCCGGCTTTGCGGCAGCCCCCGTATCGACAACCCTGCCGCTTTGTGGCAGGAACCCCGCATGGACAAACCGAGCAAATCCCATGGCCGCCTGCGCATCAGCGCCAGCCGCAAACCCGAGCCTTTGTTGAAGGACTCGCCCGATCTGGCGGGGGCGTGGAAGGCCAAGGTGCTGACGCTGTATCCCGAGATGTTCCCCGGGGTGCTGGGCCACTCGCTGACCGGCAAGGCGCTGAAGGATGGTCTGTGGTCGCTGGACCCGATCGACATCCGCATGTTCGCGCGCGGCAAACACCGCAACGTCGATGACACCCCTGCGGGCGGCGGGGCGGGGATGGTGCTGCGCGCCGATGTGGTCGCCCGCGCGATCGACTTCGCCGACAAGGGGCACGACCGCGCCGACTGGCCGGTGATCTATCTGTCGCCGCGCGGCAAACCCTTCGATCAGGCGATGGCGAAGCGGTTCTCGCAGGCCAGAGGCATCACCCTGCTGTGTGGCCGTTTCGAGGGCGTGGACCAGCGCGTTCTGGACGCGCGCGCGGTGGAGGAGGTCTCCCTCGGCGACTTCATCCTGACCGGCGGAGAGATTGCGGCGCAGGCCTTGATTGATGCCACGGTTCGTCTTATACCCCGCGTGCTCGGGAACGCCGATTCGACCGAGGAGGAATCTTTCTCCGATGGTCTGCTGGAACACCCGCAGTATACACGGCCGACGGAATGGGAAGGCCGCATGATACCCGAAATTCTCCTTTCGGGCCATCATGCGAACATCGCCAAATGGCGATCCGACCAGTCCAGACAGCTGACAAAGGAACGTCGTCCCGACCTCTGGCGAGCGCATATTGCGGACTCGGTGGAAGACCAGGAGCTCTCGGACGCGCAGAACTTCGTCGAAAAGACGAGCAAAAAGGACGACTGATATGAACATCATCGAACAGCTCGAAGCCGAGCAGATTGCCGCACTTGGCAAAGACATCCCCGATTTCAAGGCCGGCGACACCGTTCGCGTAGGCTACAAGGTGACCGAGGGCAGCCGCTCGCGTGTCCAGAACTACGAAGGCGTCTGCATTGCCCGTAACGGCGGCAAAGGCATCGGCGCGGCCTTCACGGTTCGCAAGATTTCCTTCGGTGAAGGCGTGGAACGTGTGTTCCCGCTGCACTCGCCGAACATCGACAGCATCACCGTGGTCCGCCGCGGCAAGGTGCGTCGCGCAAAACTGTTCTATCTGCGCGAGCGTCGCGGCAAATCGGCCCGTATCGCCGAGAAAACAAACTACCGTCCGCTCAAAGAGAAATAAGCGCGACAGGTGTGTATTCGAACGGGCGTCCTGCGGGGCGCCCGTTTTGATTCAAGTTTTTTGAATCACGGGGTTCCCTGACGGGAAAAGATCGGGCATTCTGCAATCATGTGGTTCGGAGCATTCTTTACGCGCGCGTTGTTTTTGTCACTGGCCGTGGTCGTTTACTGGCTGCCGGTTCTGGTGATAACCGCGTACGGGGTAACCATGGTGGGGCAGGCCCTGTGGGATGAACCCATCGGGTTGTTGATGCTGTTTGTGCTGTTTGTGCAACCGATTCTGGTGATCCTGTCCATATTGGCGATTCGCGGTGGCATGACGGCGCTTGATGTCACCAACGGGGCCGATATTGGCCGGTTGTTCAGCATGACGTGGCGCGTGATGCGGTTCAATGTGCCGCTGATGTGGGCGGTTACCTCGTTGTTCGGGCTGGCGACCACGCTGACCGGACTCAAATTTATCAGCCCCGACTATATTTCGAACGTCATGGCCGCCTCGACCATCGACACGGCCGCCGATGTCGAACGGTTGCTGGAGGCGTTGGCCGAATTCCGGATAATCCTGTTTTCCGGCTGGGCGTTCGGTTTCAGTGTCGCTGTGGCGGCGCTGGGGGTTTCTGTTGCCGGTGCATCGGCCATGGTGGCGTCGCGGCCGCCGAATCACCACTCGATCTGGGGGATCGGATCGCAGTTCGGGAACCTGCTGGGGTTGGGACTGATTGTTATCTTCCTGCCGGTGGTGGTGACGGCGTTCTTTTTTGGCGGCACCTCGGCCACGGTTGCGCAGTTGATCGCGCTTGGCCAGACGGGGCTGTATGCGTTTGTGTTGTATGCGCTGTGGGGCGTTTGTGTCATGGCGGCGGGCATCGCGCTGGCGTATTCACTGACGGTCAAAAACGAGGAGGCACAGCGGCAGGCGGATATGGAGGCGCTGGCCGGTATCGGCCGCGATCGCCCGAAAGTCGATCTGGCAGCTTTGCGGCGCTCGCGGATGCACAATCACGACTGATTCCGGTTATGGCGCGTATTCTGCTTGCCCAACCGCCTCGCATTCGCTATAGGCCAGACTTCAGTTTTCGCGGGGCGACATTCTACCGGACCAACGGGTTGTCGCAGGGTGCTTAGTCCCGCATATCAGGAGCCAGAACATGAAAAAAGATATCCATCCCGAATACCATATGATCACGGTTAAAATGATCGACGGGACCACCTATGAAACCCGTTCCACCTATGGCAAAGAGGGCGATGTACTGACCCTCGATATCGACCCGACCGTGCATCCGGCATGGACCGGCGGCAACACCCGCCTGATGGACACCGGTGGCCGCGTATCGAAATTCAAGAAAAAATACGAAGGTCTCGGCTTCTGATCTTTTCCGCGAAGGCGGAATCGGATACGAATATCAGCGCGTCCCGTTCGGGGCGCGCTTTTGCGTTGAGGGACTGATGGCATATATCATCGTATTTGGTAACGAAAAGGGCGGGTCCGGAAAATCGACCGCCGCCATGCACCTGATGGCGGCTTTGTCGCGTTCGGGACATCAGGTCGGGGCGATTGATCTGGATTTGCGCCAACAAAGCTTTTTCCGCTACATCGATAACCGCGAGGCCTATTGCGCCAGCAACGATATCGACCTGCCGATGCCCAAACGCTTCAGCCTGCGCCTGTCACAACAGGACAGCCAGAAGACCGCCCAGACCGAGGAGGAAGGCCGCTTTGCCGAGGCACTGGATACGTTGGAGGCAGAGTGCAGTTTCATCCTGATTGACTGTCCCGGGGCGCACACGCGCTATGCACAAATGGCGCATTCCGTGGCGGATACGTTGATCACGCCGATGAACGACAGCCTGGTTGATTTTGACCTGCTGGCGCGGCTCGATCCGGCGACCGGCAAGGTTCTCGGCCCGTCGATATATTCCGAAATGGTCTGGAGCGCGCGCCAGCTACGCGCGCAAGCGGGGCTTAAGCCGGTGGACTGGGTCGTGCTTAGAAACCGTATGGCGACCCTGAACGCCCACAACAAACGCAAGGTCGGCAAGGCACTTCAGGAATTGTCGAACCGTATCGGATTTCGGCTGGTTCCCGGTTTTTCCGAGCGGGTGATTTTTCGCGAAATGTTCCTGAACGGACTGACCCTGCTGGATCTGAAAGACATCGGCAAGTCGGGTTTGACGCTGTCGAACATCGCGGCGCGCCAGGAGGTGCGCGATTTCATCCGGTCGCTGGATTTGCCGGACGTGCGGATTACTTTTTAGGTCCCCGGTGTCACGATTTCGCATCCCTCGCCGCGGGCTTGCAGGCGGGCGCAGGCCTTGACCGCGTCGGCCTGGCTTAGTCCGACGAAGCGGGCGCGATACATGGAAACGCCTTGAATTTGCGTCACCTCGACCTTCCGGTAGGCCCCTTCAAGCGAGTCCAGATCCATCAATGCGGTTTGCAACAGCAGTTTTTCGGTGTTGATCCGGTTGCGGTAGACGCCGATCTGTATCGACCAGTCGCCGATTTCGCGCGGTGGCGATACCACGGGCAATGGTTGGGGCGGCGCCGGCTCGGCGCTGGCCACAACCACTTGTTCGCCGAATCTGGCTGGTCGTCGCAACGGGGTTTTCGGCTGGTTGGCCGGTTTTGGCGGTGCCGGACGGGATTCAGCCGCGATGGCGGCAAGGATGGCGGCGGCCTGTGCCTCGACATTTGCGGTTTTTTGTTCGTTCACGACAGACGAAACGAGCGTGTCGATGTTGCTGGCCATTGCCACAGCAGCGGCCGGCGCAGGCGCGGGGGCCGGATAGGCGCCGCCGCCACGTCGCAAGGGAAGCGAGGCCGTCCGCACCAGACCGGACCCGCGCGGGGGCGGGGCGCCTGCCGGTGAAATGTGCAGTTTTGGCGGCCGCAGAACGGCGACCCGCGTCGGCGCACGGCTAAATCCCATGTCGAGAAGCTTGGCAACCTGCCGGTTTCGCTGAGCGGTCGATGTGCCGCCAAACATGACCGCGATAATGCGTTTGTCACCCCGCCGTGCCGAGGCAACCAGATTGAATCCGGCCGCCACGGTATAGCCGGTTTTGATCCCGTCGGCCCCCTGGTATGCGCGCAGAAATTTGCGGTTGGTGTTATAGACCGTTCGCCCGTTGACGCTGGTCGATATGCGGCTGAACAGGTTGTAGTATTGCGGAAAATCGTAAAACAGCCGCCGCCCCAACGTGGCCATATCGCGCGCTGTCGACATATGGCCGCGCAGCGTCAGGCCGTTGGCATTTCGGAAGGTTGTGCGGGTCATCCCCATCGCGCGCGCGGTCGAGGTCATATAGCGCGCGAAGGCATCCTCGGAACCCGACACCGCCTCGCCGATGGCCGTGGCGGCGTCGTTGGCCGATTTGACCGCTGCCGCGCGGATCAGATAGCGCAGCGAGATTTTTTGCCCCGCTTTCAGGCCGAGCTTCGACGGCGGTTCGCTGGCCGCATTGCGCGAGATGGTGATTTTCTGGTCCAGACTCATCCGGCCGGCTTCGATCTCGGTGAACACCAGATACAGGGTCATCATTTTGGTTAACGAGGCCGGATACAGGCGGGTGTCGGCATTACGCGCGTGCAAGACCTCGCCGGTGCGGGCGTCCATCACAAAGGCTGCATAGGGCGCGGCTGCTGCCGTGCCCGCCAATACCAT
>CAZDLV010000188.1:0-5009 GCA_964506345.1 uncultured Rhodobacterales bacterium
GCGCAGCGTCATCGGCGCGAAATATCAGTGGTTTGCTGCCCGCCGGTAAGGGTGACCCCCTTTCCAAGGGCAGCGCGCCGGATTAATGGGTCCTGACCCTAGCACAAGATTACACTCGAAACGGGCGGCCTGCGGGTCGCCTTTTTTGTTTGCGGCCTTCCTTTTGCCGTCCCTTGTGCTATCCTTTCGCCAAAGGGGATCGTGATGAATTTTTTGCAGATTGCAGCGCTGCTGATTGTGCTGGCCGGGGCCTTCGGTGCCATCAACTATCTGTTTTTGCGCCTGCCCGCCTCGATCGGGATACTGGTTGTGGCGTTGCTGGCCTCGCTGGCCATGATGGGGCTGGACTATCTGGTTCCGGCGATCGGTATTACCGACATCATGCGCGGCATCGTCGAGGATATCGAGTTTTCGGATACCCTGCTGGAAGGGATGCTGGGCCTGTTGCTGTTCGCCGGTGCGCTGCACGTCAAGATCGAGGATCTGCGCGAACAGGCCTGGACCGTGGCCCTGATGGCGACGCTGGGCGTGGCGATTTCCACGGCCGTGGCGGGTTTCGGGTTCATGTGGCTGGTCGGCGCGCCGATGCTGGTGGCGCTGGTGTTCGGGGCGCTGATCTCGCCCACCGATCCCGTCGCGGTGCTGGGGGTGCTGCGCGAGGCCAATTTGCGCAAGTCGCTGGAAACCCAGATCGCCGGTGAAAGCCTGTTCAACGACGGCGTCGGCTATGTGGTGTTTCTGCTGCTGGTCGGGCTGGCGTGGCCGTCGGGCGAGGGGCATGGCGATGGCGGGGTTCTGGCCGCCGTGACCCTGTTCGGACGCGAGGCCCTCGGCGGGGCGGCGCTGGGGGCGTTTCTGGGCTGGATGACCTTTCAGGTGATGAAACGGATCGACGATTATCCGCTGGAGGTGCTGATCTCGCTCGGGTTGGCGCTGGGCGGGTATGAACTGGCGGTTTCGCTGGGTGTCTCGGCGCCGATCATGGCGGTGGTGGCCGGGCTGTTCATCGGTGATGTCGGCGTGAAATACGGCATGAGCGAACAAACGCGGCGCTATCTGAACGGGTTCTGGGAACTGATCGACGAAATCCTGAACGCGGTGTTGTTCCTGTTGATCGGGGTCGAGGTCTTCGCGGTGGCGTTTTCGTTCGATGCGCTGCTGGCCGGCGTCGCCGCCATCGCGCTGTCGCTGGTGGCGCGACTGGCGGCGGTCTTTGTGCCGGTTCTGTTGTTGTCGCGCTGGCGCAGGTTCGGTCGCGATGTGGTGCCGATCATGACATGGGGCGGGCTGAAAGGCGGGATTTCCGTGGCGCTGGCGCTGAGCCTGCCCGAGGGCGAGTGGAAGCCGGTGATCCTGACCGCCACCTATATTGTTGTGCTGTTTTCCATCATCGTGCAGGGGCTGACAATCGCACCGCTGGCCCGACGCCTGAACCGCGAGCAGGAATTGTTGTGACGCGGCTTAACCCAAACGGCAGGACATTATCTTAAATGCAAATAAATTTTGCACTCGAACCACTTGAGTATTTCGAACAATCGTGTCGCGAGAACAAAGATTTCTATTCTGCGGCGATGCAGGAGCGGAACGACGTTTTTAACAGGTCTGGCGACTACGCGTCCGATAATTTGGCCGACCGCTGCAAGTTAATCCTGTTGAAATGGGGCGGAATGAATTATCGTCACTACCGCATGATTGAAAACCAGACTTCGTGGCTGAAACTCGCACGCGAAATTTCACTTGGCCATCTATCGCGAACAAGAGCCTATCGTGCATTTTTCGACCTTCGGCTACAAGGCGAGTTGAAAGGTATGGGACCGGCATATTTCACGAAGCTGATCTATTTTCTGATGCCCGAAAAATCCGGCACCCCCCGCGGGTATATCATGGACCAATGGGTGGGTTGCGGTATCAATATTCTGACCGATTCCGAAATCGTCGTGATGGACAAGACTTTCTCGATCAAGGAAAAAAATAGCAAGCCTGTGCAGGATTCTGTATTTATTGTTTCGGATATCAACACCGAACAAAATTACAGATATTATTGTCGAGCCATAGAAACTTTGGCGGACATAACTGGTCAAACCCCCGACAAGACAGAGTGTCTCCTCATGTCAAAAGGTGGTAGAAAGCCGTTCATATGGCGTCACTATGTCAAGGAGAAGAGGCTTCCCCCGTCCCTGCCTATCCTGTAAAATGCACATGAAGCTGGCTACGGACCGAACATGAAACGCAAGACCATCATCAAACGTTGCGAGGCCGCCGGCCTGCGCATGACCGAGCAGCGCCGCGTTATCGGGCAGGTGTTGCAGGACAGTGACGACCATCCGGATGTCGAGGATCTGTATGCCCGCGCCAGTGCGGTGGACCCGAAAATCAGCCTCGCCACGGTATATCGCACCGTCAAGCTGTTCGAGGAAACCGGCATACTGGAGCGTCTGGAATTCGGCGACGGGCGGGCGCGTTACGAGGATGCGGAGCGCGAGCATCACGATCATCTGATTGACATTCACACCGGGGCTGTTATCGAGTTCGTCGACCCCGAAATCGAGGCCTTGCAGGAAAAGATCGCCGCAAAGCTGGGATACGAATTGCGCGGGCACAAGCTGGAGCTTTACGGGGTTCCGATTTCGAAAAAGAACAAGGGCTGATCCGGCGTCCCCGCGCCGGTCAGGGCGTGGACGATGGGACAGCACAAATCCGAAAATCTGGTCGGCATCCTGTTGATGCTCGGCGCCATGGCGGCCTTTGCCATCGAGGACATGTTTATCAAGCAGCTCTCGCACGGGATGGGCACAGGGCAGATTCTGGTGATCGTCGGACTGGGCGGATTCACGGTTTTTTCCACCATCGCCGCGCGCGCCGGCAAGCGGGTATTCACCCGTGACCTGCTGATCCCCGCCGTCATGCTGCGCAATTTCGGCGAGATGGTCGGCACGCTCGGCTATGTGCTGGCCGTGGTGCTGACCCCGATCTCCAGCGCCTCGGCGATTTTGCAGGCGACGCCGCTGGCCGTGGCGCTGGGCGCGGCGCTGTTTCTGGGGCAGGCGGTCGGCTGGCGGCGCTGGCTGGCCATCGCGGTCGGCTTTATCGGCGTGCTGATCGTCATCCGCCCGGGGCTGGAGGGGTTCCGCCCCGCCTCGCTGTTTGCCGTGCAGGGGGTCATCGGCCTGTCGATCCGCGATCTGGCGACGCGGGCCATGCCCCCGACCGTTTCCAGCACGGTGCTGTCGGCCTATGGCTTTGGTGTGATTGTGCCGGTCGGCGCGGTGCTGATGGCCTTCGAGGGCGCCCCCGTCCTGCCCGACGCCACGCAAGGCTGGCAAATCCTCGGGGCGCTGGTTATCGGGCCGCTCGGCTATTACGCCATCGTCGCCGCCATGCGCGTGGGCGAGGTCGCGGTTGTAACCCCGTTCCGCTATATCCGGCTGGTGTTTGCCATGTTCGTCGGTGTGCTGGTGTTTAACGAGGTGCTGGACACATGGACCCTGATCGGTGCTGCCGTCATCATCGGCTCCGGCCTGTTCACCATCTATCGCGAACGCGCGGCGGCCAAGGCGCGGCGGGGGCTGTCGAGCGCGGTGTTGTAAATGCCGCAGCACTGCACAATAGCCCTTTCCTGCCTCGCCCTGCGGGTGTATGACACGCGCGAGCATTGATCCAGAAACCGACAGGATACAGCCATGAGCGCCATTCTCGACATTACCGCCCGCGAAATTCTCGATAGCCGGGGCAACCCGACGATCGAGGTCGATGTAGTTCTGGAAGACGGGGCCATGGGCCGCGCGGGGGTGCCATCGGGCGCCTCCACCGGCGCACACGAGGCCGTGGAGCTGCGCGACGGCGACCCGAAACGCTATGGCGGCAAGGGGGTTCTGAAGGCGGTCGATGCGGTCAACGGTGAAATCTACGAAGCCCTCGTCGGGCTGGATGCCACGCAGCAGGTCGATATCGACGCGATCCTGATCGATCTGGACGGCACACCGAACAAATCGCGCCTTGGTGCCAATGCCATCCTTGGCGTGTCGCTGGCCGTGGCCCATGCGGCGGCCGACAGTCTGGGGATGCCGCTGTATCGCTATATCGGTGGGACCTCGGCGCGGGTTCTGCCGGTGCCGATGATGAATATCATCAACGGTGGCGAACATGCCGACAACCCGATCGACATTCAGGAATTCATGATCGTCCCTGCCGCCGCCAGCAGCATCGCCGAAGCCGTGCGGATGGGGTCCGAGATTTTTCACACGCTGAAAAAGGAACTCTCGGCCGCCGGTTTCAACACCGGTATCGGCGACGAGGGCGGCTTTGCCCCTGCCCTGTCATCCACCACCGCGGCGCTGGATTTCATCATGACCGCGATTGACAAAGCCGGCTACAAACCCGGCGAGGATGTGTTCCTGGCGCTGGATTGCGCTGCCTCGGAATACTACAAGAACGGGGTTTACGATATGAAAGGCGAGGGCAAGAAACTGTCCAGTGCCGAAAACGCCGACTACCTTGCCGCGCTGGTCGATGCCTATCCGATCGTCTCGATCGAGGACGGCATGGACGAGGACGACTGGGACGGCTGGAAGCTGCTGACCGAACGGCTGGGTGACAGGGTGCAGCTGGTCGGCGACGACCTGTTCGTCACCAACCCCGAGCGGCTGGAACGCGGGATCGGGGATGGCGTTGCCAATTCGATCCTGATCAAGGTCAACCAGATCGGAACATTGACAGAAACCCTGACCGCCGTCGATATGGCGCATCGGGCCGGCTATACCTGTGTGATGTCGCACCGTTCCGGCGAAACCGAGGATGCAACGATTGCCGATCTGGCCGTGGCAACCAACTGCGGGCAAATCAAGACCGGCTCGCTGTCACGTTCCGACCGTCTGGCGAAATACAACCAGCTTATGCGGATCGAGGAAGAACTGGGCGCCAGCGCGGCATTTGCCGGTGTGGCTGTCGTGAAGCGCTAGGGTCAGGACCCATTAATCCGGCACGCGCAGTTTGACGGATTTGTTCGCTGA
>CAZDLV010000189.1:0-4960 GCA_964506345.1 uncultured Rhodobacterales bacterium
AGCGAACAAATCCGTCAAACTGCGCGTGCCGGATTAATGGGTCCTGACCCTAGGGCGGTGACCTAGCTGCGCGAAAACATCCCCGACAATGCCGTTTTCACGATGCCGGATACGGATGGGCGTTTCAGCGTATCAAAAGGCATCGGGCGGCACACCTCCATCGCGGCGACCCCGACACGCGCGGTTAACGCGCCGTTAATGACCCCCTCGCCGAAACGCCGCGAGATTTTCGACAGCGCCCCGCCACCGGCAACCGAACCGATCAGGTCATCCCCGACCGACACCACGCCGGTCGCCAGCAAATGGGTGGACACCGCCCGCAGCAAACGCCACGACCCGAAGGTGCCGGCGCGCCCGCCATAAACCTCGGCGATCCGGCGCACCATGCGCACATTGGCCGCCAGCGCCACGGCAACATCGGCAAATGCCAACGGTATCAACGCCGTTGCCCCGGCGACATTGCGCGCCGCGCTGCTGATTTCAGCCACAGCGGCAGCGTCCAGCGGGGCCATCAGGTGGCGCTCGGCAAGGGAAACAATATCGGGGGCATCCAGAACATCCGCCGACACTTCGGCCAGGGATTTTCGTGCCCAGCGCAGTTCCTCGCGCGCGGAATACAGGCGCTCCAGCCGGTGCATGACATCCAGCGCCTGTTGCCGCGCATCCGAGGTTGCCGCCGCCTGCACCGCCGTGCGCAATGCGTCGATTTTCGACAGGCGGGCAAAGGCCGCTGCCTCGCGCAGCACCAGCACCACAAGCGCAACCGCCGCCAGCCCCAGCAACACCAGCGCCGCCTGCCCCAACACGGCATTGCGCGCCAGCAGGCCGGTGGCAAAATCCCACACCGCCACCGACACCATCATCCCCAGCAGGCCCGACACTGCCGACCAGAACACCTTGCCCAGCCAGCCGCCGCGCCGCGCCGCGATCGCCGTTACCTGCTGCATGGCGCGCCCTTCCGGTTCCGGCACGGGCGGCGCGATATCGGGGCTGGCGGTGATATCAAGCCCGGTCTCGATTATCACCGGACCACGGCGCGTTCTGGTGTTTTCGTTGCTCACAGGCGGTCTCCGATCAGGAATTCCACGGCTTTGTCCAGCCGGATATGCGGCAGCCCCGCGCCGTTTTTGCGGTTCAGAACCGGCGGAGCAAACGCCATCACGGCATAATCACCGTCAAGCCATGCTGTTTCACCGCGCTTGGCCGGCGACAACAGATGCGCCGGATCGTCGGGCAAATCGCCGGCATGCATGGCCGCCGTTTTTCCGCTTTGCAACACAGTCCCTTGCACACAATCCAGCGGCGCGCCGTCATGGTCAAGCGTGGTTTCGACGGTTGCGCGCAGGCTGGCAATCGCCATCGCCTGCGTTTTGGCGCCCTTGAAATCGGCACGCTCGCGGGCCTCGCGCAACAACGCCTGCAAAAAACTCGCCAGTTGCGGGTGTTGCCGGTGGTGCAAATAGTCGGCCTTGGTCGCGGCAAACAGGATTTTCTCCACCCTTTTTCCCAAAATGCCGGACAACCAGGAATTTTTTCCCGGCCGGAAACACCCCAGAATATCCGCCATTGCACCGCGCAGATCCTCCACCGCTTGCGGGCCGGAACGGATCGCGCCAAGCGCATCGACCAGCACGATCTGGCGGTCAATGGTGGCGAAATGCTCGCGAAAGAACGGTTTTACGACCTTGCGTTTATACGCTTCGAAGCGCCGCTCGAATTCACCGTAAAGGGTTTTGGAGCGGCGTTTTTTTGGCACCCCGAGCGGCGCAAAGGTCAGCGCGGGCGAACCGTCGAGATCACCGGGCAGCAGGAACCGCCCCGGTGCGCAGGCGGAAAAACCGGCGTCGCGCGCGGCGGAAAGATAGGCGGTAAACGCCTGTGCCAACGCTTGCGCCTTTTCCTCGGCCAGCGGGGCCTGCGGGTCGCTTTGCCGTTCCAGCGCCAGCCAGTCCGCCGCCAGCGTTTCGCGCGCCGGTGTGCGGGCCTGCGCCAGCGTTGCGGCGGACCATTCGGCGTAGGACTGGTTCAACAACGGCAAATCCAGCAGCCATTCGCCGGGGTAATCGACGATATCCAGATGCACGGTCCGCACCCCGCGCACGCCCGACAACATCCCCTTGCGCCGCACCTTCAGCGAAATCCGCAACTGGCTGATCGAGCGGGTCGAATGTGGCCAGTGCGGCCGGGTGCCGGTCAGGGCCGCGAGGTGGGTTTCGAAATCGAACCGCGGGATGGTGTCGTCGGGTTGAGGTTGCAGGAATGCCGAGACGATCCGCCCCTCGGCTGCGGCCAGCAGTTGCGGCATACGGCCACGATCCAGCAGGTTGGCAACCAGCGAGGTGATGAACACCGTCTTGCCGGCGCGCGACAGGCCGGTGACGCCGACCCGAATGACCGGCTCGAACATCTCGCCCACCCCGTCGGCGGCATCTTCGAGCGCGCGCGCGACCGAATCCGCAATATCACCTAGGCCCATGCCGCTCCCTTTCAGAGTTTCGCGACACATATAATCAGGATTTGGCGAAATACCACAGTCCCTTGGCAAAGCAGGATTTCCGCGTTACTTGCAGCCCATGCCCCGTTTTGCGCTCAGAATCGAATACGACGGCCGGCCGTTTTGCGGCTGGCAACGCCAGATGGACCTCGCCACCGTGCAAGGGACGATCGAGGCGGCGGTGCGCAAGCTCGATCCCGATTGCACGGGTATCCAGGGTGCAGGGCGCACGGATGCGGGCGTGCATGCGACCGGGCAGGTGGCGCATGTGGACCTGCGGCGCGACTGGGACCCGTTTCGCCTGACCGAGGCGCTGAACTTCCATATCAAGCCCGCGCCCGTGGCGATTCTGGCGGCGGCGCGGGTGGATGACGATTTCCATGCCCGTTTTTCCGCAATCGAGCGGCGATACCTGTTTCGCGTGGTGTCGCGGCGCGCGCCGATGACCTTCGACAAGGGCATGGCGTGGCGGGTCCCGCATGTGCTGGATGCGGAGGCGATGCAGCGGGGCGCGGACTACCTGCTGGGGAAACATGATTTCACCACCTTCCGCTCGTCGCTTTGTCAGGCGGCCTCGCCAGTGAAAACGCTGGACGAGCTGCGGGTAGAGGTGGCGCCGCGCGATTCCGGCACCGAATATCATTTCCATGTGCGCGCCCGCAGTTTTCTGCACAACCAGGTCCGCAGTTTTATCGGCACGCTGGAACGGGTCGGCGCGGGGGCCTGGCCGCCGGAACAGGTGCGCGAGGCGCTGGAGGCGAAGGATCGCGCGGCCTGCGGTCCGGTAAGCCCGCCGCACGGATTGTATCTGGCGGCGGTAAAATATCCTGATGATCCGTTCAGCCAAAAATAAAGTCATCCTGTGAAAACATCGAAAAATCGAGCGGCGTGCCGTCGATGCTGTCGAGGATCAGCGTGTCGCCGTTCATTTCCAGCGTCGCGCCGTTGGCGGTCGGGGTGATGGCGATGTCGGTGTAGCTGTAGAGCATGGCGTAATCGCTCATATCCAGACGATCGATGCCGATTTCGAAATCCATCACGCGGTCGGTGCGGGTTTCGGCGACAAACTCGAAAATATCGGCCCCCGCCCCGCCCCAGAGGACATCCGGCCCGCGCCCGTCCACCAGCCGGTCGTCACCACCCAGACCATAGAGTGTATCCGCCTTGCCGTGACCGAAAATCGTATCGTCGAGCGCCGTGCCGGTCAGGACGTCGGGTTCCGGCCCGCCGCGGATCAGGTTGTCGCCGTTGGGAATCGACAGGACAAACTGCGTGAAGCCCTGATCGGTGGCGGAACCGGCGAAAACCGTGACCTCGCCATTGGTGACGCGCGCGGTGATGGAGGTGACGTTTTGCAGGGCGGTGCCGGCGGTATCGACCACGGTATCAAGCAGTTTCAGCTGACCCTTGTAGGTGACCTCGAACAGGGAAATACCGTCATCGGCCCCGCCCGCCAGCAGATAGTCGCGGCCGTTCAGGTCGAACGTTTCCAGCGTCTGCACGCCGGCGAAACGGGTGTCGAGCGTATCGGTGGCCGTCTGCACCTGTTGCAGCCTGCCACCCGCCGAGACGCGGAACACCAGCAGGGAGTCGGTGCCGGCCGAGGCCATGATGACGAAGGCGCGGTCCATGCCGTCCACGGCGACCAGATCGGTGACGCCGCTGAAACCGCCCTCGGACGGGGGGGCGTGGTCGCGCTGGATGTAGCTGCCGTCGGCGGCGATTTCAAAGGATTCCAGCCCCGTGTCCTGCCCCGAGGCGATGAACAGAAAATTCTTGCCGTGCAGCACCGCGCTTTCCATCGCCGTGATGTCGCCGAGATACATTTGCGCCGTGTCGGCAATCCAGCGCGGGGCGGTGAGCGCCGCCCCTGCCCCCAGATCGAAGCCGAAAAATCCGCTGCGCCCCCAGATGCCGCCGAACAGATAGGTCGCGCCACCGGTATCGACGCCGGCGGTCATGGACCAGCCGGAATAGGTGCCCGCAGCGTCCGAATAGCTGGCCGCGAGGGTCAGCAAGCCGTCGCTGCCAAGGGTATAGACCGACTGGTTGTTGTCGAACTCGCCGGAGGGCAGCACATAGGTCGTGCCCGCCAGCGTGAACACGTCGAGCGCCGCCACGCCTTGTGTGCCGGAGTCCGGCGACAGCAGGATATCGTCGCGCGGCACCAGCGAATTGTCAGCCATGATTTCATAACTGCTGATGCCACCATCCGCCGCCCCCGCGACCAGCAGATAGCTGCGGGTGGCAACATCCAGCACCGCCATGTCCGACAGGCCCTGAAGCTGGCGGTCGGGCGAGTCGAATTCGCTGTATATCGGTTGCAGGGTTATCGTCATGGTCCCGCCACGCTGGGACGATTCCGTTAAGCAATGCTGAACGGGGCGGCAGGTTTATGCCCGCCGCCCCGTCAAAATACCGATATTTTTATTCAAATCAGGTGTTGAACAGGAAATGCATCACGTC
>CAZDLV010000190.1:0-4945 GCA_964506345.1 uncultured Rhodobacterales bacterium
GAACGCCGTCGGGCTGAGCCGCACAATCGGGCAGGACGTGGCGCGCGTGGGGGGCAGCATCGACTGGACGGTGCCGCTGGACCTGCCCAACGGCATTCAGGCCACCGGATTTGCCCGCGCCGACCTGAATTTCTATCGTGTCTGGAACAACCCGTCCTATCCGCAGCGCGTCCTGACCAGCTTTCACCCGACGATTGGCGCCGAGCTGCGCTGGCCGTTGGAAAATATCTCGGGTGATACCCGTCAGGTTCTGGTCCCCGTGGTGCAGCTTATCTATACCGCGAACCCCGGATTCAACGACCCCGTCCCGAACGAAGACAGCAAACTTGCCGAATTCGACGAAACCAACCTGTTCGACCTGAGCCGGTATCCCGGGCGCGACGCATCCGAAACCGGTTTCCGGGCCAATATCGGGGCGTCCTACACCCTCTATAATTCCGACGGGATGGAACTGGGGCTGGCGGGGGGCGTCGTGCTGCGCTCCAACCCGACCACACAGTTTTCGCAGGACATTCTGGGGGCGGTCCGTTTCGAACTGCCGTCCAACTTCCGCATTGCCGACCGGTTTTTGCTGGACGAAGCCCTGACCCTGAAACGCAGTGAATCGGATTTCACCATCACGCGCGAAAACTGGGACTTTGGCGGAAATTTCCTGTACCTTGCCCCCGATCCGGTCGCCGGGTCGCCGGTTGAACGCGCCGAGGGGACGTTCAAAGGGGCCTACCGTTTCGCCCGCAACTGGGAATTCACCGCCCGATGGACCCGCGATTTCATTACAAATTCCAATGTTTCGGCGGCGGCCGGACTGAATTTCAGAAACGAATGCATAGAAATCGGACTTTCCCTCTCGCGTCGCTTCACTTCATCGAATACTGTACCGGCGGTAACAGATATCAATCTGGTGATTGAGCTTGCGGGATTCGGCGGAACTTCGCAAAATAAGTGGGCCGACTCGCGCTGTGCATACTAGAGATTGAAAGAGGTTCGACATTATGAATAGGTTTGTTCAAGGGTTTATTGTTTTCCTGTTGGCCGCAATCGCGTTTGCCCCGCTAGCCTCGGCCCAGAACCCCTATTCCGCCGCCTACAGCGTCAACGGCGCGATTATCAGTTATTTTGATATCAGCCAGCGGGCGAAACTGCTCGGCGCGCTTGGATACACAGGTAACGACGTGCAAAAAGCCGCGACCGAGCAACTTATCAATGACCGCATCAAGTTATCGGTGGCCGGCGATTTCGGCGTGACATTGACCGCCGGCGCACTTGATCGCGGCGTCGCCGCAGCGGCAAGGGCCGCCGGAACCACCCCCGGGGCGCTGCGGGCCAAAGCCCGCGCGCGCGGTGTTTCGCGCGATGCATTTGATGCCTATTATCGCGCGCAAATCATCTGGCGCGAAATCGTGCAAAGCAAATTCCGCCAGTTCGCCGATCCGACCAGTGTCGATCTGGACAACGCGGTGAACGTGGCCGCTGCCGTAACGCAGGAAACCGTGCTGTTGGCGGAAATAGCGCTGCCATTCGCCGAGCGCGGCGGCGAAGAGGCAACGATTGCCTTTGCCAACCGCCTGTCGAGCGACCTTAACAAGGGGGCAAATTTCGATGATGCCGTGAAACGGTTTTCGCGCTCGCCCACGGCGGCAAAAGGTGGCCGGATCGGCTGGCTGGCACCGGAACGCCTGCCCGCCAATGTTGCAGCACAGGTGCTTGGCCTTTCCACCGGTCAGGTCTCGCGTCCGGTCCGGGTTCCCAGCGGCGTGTTGCTGTTGAAAGTGTTGGCAAGCAAAGTCACCAGCAGCCCGTTGCAAAAACAGGTCACAGTGCGTTATGCCGTGCTTGACCTGACCGGTCGCACCAATGCGGTTGCCGAGGCGGCGCGGATGCAACGCAATCTTGATGAATGCAGCACCGGAACCTCGACCGCAGCAAATTATGGCGCGGGAAGCGGCTTGTTCGGACCGGTTCCGGTCAACTCCCTGCCGGCCGATATCGCGCTGTCACTGGCACGCCTGATGCCCGGCCACAGCGAGATCGTGCAAAACGGCGACAGTGTGCGGCTTGTGCAACTGTGCAACCGCAAAACAGAACTTGACCCGCAGGTGCAGTCGCAGCTTTCCAACAATATCTTCGGGCAAAAGCTCGGCAAGCTGGCAGACGGCTATATGCTGGAACTGCGGCGCGGCGCGGTAATCGAAAAACGATGAGCCGCAAACCCGTTGTCCTGACGCTGGGTGAACCGGCAGGGATCGGCGGCGAAATCAGCCTGAAGGCATGGCAGCGGCTGCAAGGCGAGCTACCGTTCTTTCTGTTGGCCGACCTCGCCCACATGACCCGCCTGTCCGGCATGCTCGGGATCCCCGTTTGCGAAATTTCACACCCGCACGAGGTTGGCGCCGCCATATCGACAGGCCTGCCGGTTCTGCCCCACCCGTTACCCGCCCCCGTCGCATTCGGACAGGCGGACCCGCGAAACGCCGGCGACGTCGTCGCCATGATCGCGCGGGCGGTAAGTCTGGTGCGCGACGGCGCGGCAGCCGCCCTTACCACAAACCCCATTCACAAAAAGGCGTTGCAGGACGGTGCCGGTTTCGCCTTCCCGGGCCATACGGAATTTCTTGCCAGCCTCGGTAATGTTGCACGCCCCGTCATGATGTTGAGCGCGCCGGAATTGCGCGTCGTGCCGGTCACTATCCACATCGCCATTGCCGACGTGCCGTCGCACCTGACCGCCGAATTGCTGGAACAAACCCTGCGCGTCACCCATGCGGCGTTGATCAACGATTTCGGCATTGCAAACCCGCGCATCATGGTGGCCGGCCTGAACCCGCATGCCGGCGAGGGCGGCGCGATGGGAACCGAAGAAATATCGGTGATCCGGCCGGTGCTGGACAGGTTGCGCGCCGGGGGAATGGACCTTGTCGGGCCTGCCCCCGCCGATACGATGTTCCATGCCAACGTGCGCGAAACCTATGATCTGGCCATGTGCATGTATCACGATCAGGCTCTTGTCCCCATAAAAACCCTGAATTTTTCCGCTGGCGTCAACACCACGCTGGGCCTGCCGTTTATCCGGACCTCGCCAGATCACGGCACGGCCTTCGACATTGCGGCACACATGCGCGCCGACCCGACATCACTGATCGAGGCTTTGCGTGCCGCCGCAACCATGTCCCGCATACGAGGCACAGCATGAGCAATGCCGCCGACGGGCTGCCGCCGCTGCGCGAAGTGATCCGTGCGCATGATCTGAATGCCCGTAAATCGCTTGGCCAGAATTTTCTGTTCGATTTGAATCTGACGTCGAAAATCGCCCGGCGCGCCGGAGACCTGTCACAATGCGACGTGCTGGAAATCGGCCCGGGTCCGGGTGGTCTGACCCGTGCATTGCTGATGGAAGGCGCCCGCAAGGTTGTTGCCATCGAACGGGATGCGCGGTGTCTTGCGGCATTACAGGAAATTTCCGACGCTTATCCGGGGCGTCTGCAGGTAATCGAAGGCGACGCGCTGGCGATTGATCCGGTCGCACATCTCGACGCCCCGGTGCGTGTGGTAGCCAACCTGCCCTATAACATCGGGACAGAATTGCTGGTCCGCTGGCTGACACCCGACGACTGGCCACCGTTTTGGCAAAGCCTGACCCTTATGTTTCAAAAAGAAGTGGCGCAGCGCATCGTCGCCGCCCCCGGCAGCAAGGCATATGGCCGCCTGTCGGTTTTGGCGCAGTGGCGTTGCACCGCCAGACTGGCATTCGAAATTCCGCCGCGTGCGTTCACGCCCCCGCCCAAAGTCACCTCGGCGGTGGTGCATCTGGAACGGCTTGAAAAGCCGCGCTTCCGGGCCGATGCAACGGACCTGTCGCGCACTGTGGCACTGGCATTCGGGCAGCGGCGCAAGATGCTGCGCTCCAGCCTCAAATCACTGGGCGGCGATGTCGAACAGAAAATACGGCAAGCCGGCATCGCCCCGACCGAACGCGCCGAACAAGTGTCGGTCGAACAGTTCTGCCGCCTGAGCAACAGCCTGTTTCCCCGCTAGGCGACTCGGGCGACAGCCGGATTATTCGATGACTGTCGTGGCGGTCGGGTCAGCCGGTTTTTCAACGGGTTTTTCCATCGCATCCGGTTTTCTGCGGCTGCGCGGTCCGCGGCTACGCTGCGGTTTGTCGCGCGCATTTTCCGGCGTGGGCACAAGATTGCCTTCGGGCACCGGAACCGCTGTCCCCTGCATTGCTTCGAACCCGCCGCTGACATCCGGTTGATCGTCATGCGTGACAACGCGGCGCGATTCTGCCACCTGTTGCTGTTTTTGCCGCTGTTCCTGCTGCGCCTGCTGTTCTGCCTGCCGTTCTGCCTGCTGACGCTGTGCAATCAGCAACATCCGCGCATAGTGTTCCGCATGTTGCTGGAACCGTTCCGCCCCGACCCGATCATCCGACAACATCGCATCATGCGCCAGCGCACGATATTTTTCGATAATTTGTTGTGGTGTGCCACGAACGCGGCCTTCCGGTCCGGCACTATCGAACACACGATTGACGACATTACCGTTACTGTTGTTCCGGCGATTATTATTCTTGTTTCTAGAACGCGATTTATTTGAGGATCTCATACTCTCGGTCTTCTGTTTGAGGGGTATTTACAATACGCAATAGCTGCGCGGCATTCCTGCAGGGTGTTTCCGGTTTTCGGTCAACATATCCGCACCCCAGGCGGGAGAGACCTCATGTCTCAATCTCGGGCGGATAGGGTATTTTATACGGTCAAATTTCACAATAACAAGCGAAATATATGTTTTCTGCCGCGAAACCGGCCGGACGCGCTTTTATTCGGCCCGAACGGACACAATACGGTCATGGCCGCTCAAATCCGTGGAAACCGCAACTTTGGTAAAACCGGCGGTCCTGAAAATCTGTTGCACCGCTTCGCCCTGCTTGTGCAGGTACGCTCCC
>CAZDLV010000191.1:0-4912 GCA_964506345.1 uncultured Rhodobacterales bacterium
TTCTATTAAAAAACCTGTTCTCTGGCTGTCTTTTTGATTGGCATCCTCACCTCGCCACCCATGTTCCGTCCTGTTTGGCATAGGCTTGTGCCTCGGCATTCAGGTTGCCGCTGTCGAATTTGAAATACGGCGGCCAACCCCAGTTGGTGTCCTCGTTGCGGTAAACGCTGGGCTTGCCGTTGGGGCGCACCGCATTGATAAACCGCACGTCGCGGGTGGAATTCACATTGGTTCCCGCGTCTTGCGAGGCCCACAACCAAGACGAGCCGCCGACATCCATACGCTTGATGTCCGTGCCGACGATCTGGACAATATCGCGCGACGGCAGCGAGTATTGCAGGAACAACCCGATTACGAGCGCAACCAGGGCGAGGGATATCCATTTCAGGCGGTTCATGTTGTCTCCGGTTCCGGTGGTTGTGCGCGCGGTGTATGGCAGTATGTAGGGCGAAACACGGCCGGTGCAAATAGCGGGGCCTGCAAAATTGTCCGTATCCTGTCGTTTTGGGTATATGCGCCGCGCGGCATCGGTGTAAGCTGGCCACAGGAATTGTTGGTCAGGGACAAAGCGATGAACAGGCTCGAGGCTCGCAAAGGGGTATGGAAATCCGGTAAGGGTAAAGGGCGGCACACGCCCAAGGGGCGCCAGATTGACGAGGATGCGCTGCACGATGTGCAACGGGTTCTGGGGGCTTTGCCGCGGCGTCGCGACTTGTTGATCGAACATCTGCATCTGGTGCAGGATACCTTTGGCCATTTATCTGCTGCCCATTTACGCGCACTGGCCGGCGAGATGCGCCTGCCGATGGCCGAGGTGTTCGAGGTTGCAAGCTTCTACGCCCATTTCGATATTGTGAAGGAAGGGGACGCTCCGCCCCCTGCGTTGACCATCCGGGTTTGTGATTCCCTGTCGTGCAGCCTGGCGGGGGCCGGGGATCTGTTGCGGGCGCTGGGCGAAAAATACGGTCCCGACGATGTGCGCGTGTTGCGCGCGCCCTGCATGGGGCGTTGCGATACTGCGCCGACGGTGGAGGTCGGACACAGGCATGTGGATCATGCCAACGTCGATAAAGTGGATGCAACGGTTGCGGCGGGCGATTTCACGCCGGTGATTCCGCCTTATGAAACGGTCGAGGCGTATTACGGAAAATACGGCGAGGGAGTCTATTACGACGTTCTGTCCGGCACCATGCCGATTGACAAGGTGATCGAGACCGTACGGGAATCGGGCCTGCGCGGGCTGGGCGGTGCCGGATTTCCGGTGGCAAAAAAATGGGAGTTCGTGCGGGCCGGGCAAGCGCCGCGTTATCTGGCCGTCAACGCCGACGAGGGCGAGCCGGGAACGTTCAAGGACCGGCACTATCTGGAACGCGAGCCGCTGGCGGTGCTGGAGGGCATGGCGGTTGCCGCGCGGGTGGTCGGGGCCGAAAAGGTGTTTTTCTATCTACGGGACGAATATCCGGCGGTGCGCGAAATCCTGACGCGCGAAATCGGGAAGCTGGTCGGGGCAGGGATCCTGCCGTCGGGATTTGTCGAGCTTCGCCGTGGCGCCGGGGCCTATATATGCGGCGAGGAAAGCGCGATGATCGAGAGCATCGAAGGCAAGCGGGGCATCCCGCGCCACCGGCCGCCCTATGTGGCGCAGAACGGGGTCTTCGGGCGCCCGACGCTGGTGCATAACGTCGAGACACTCTATTGGGTCACGCGGGTCCTGCGCGAGGGGCCGCAGATTCTGAATGCGGTGGAAAAGAACGGGCGCAAGGGTTTGCGATCCTATTCGGTTTCGGGGCGGGTAAAAGAGCCGGGCGTGAAGCTGCTGCCCGCTGGTTCGACCATTCGCGATGTTATCGCGGCGGCTGGCGGAATGGCCGAGGGGTGTGTTTTCAAGGCCTATCAGCCCGGCGGCCCGTCCTCGGGGATTTTGCCCGCCTCGATGGATGATATTCCGCTGGATTTCGATACGTTGCAGCCTTATGGCACGTTCATCGGTTCGGCGGCCGTCGTGGTCTTGTCGGATCAGGACAACATGCGCGATGTGGCGCTGAACATGTTGCGATTTTTTGCAACGGAAAGCTGCGGTCAATGCACGCCCTGTCGGGTCGGGTGTGACAAAGCGGTAGTGCTGATGCAGGCGGGGTCATGGGATCGCGATTTGCTGGCGGCATTGTGCGATACCATGCAGGACGCCTCTATTTGCGGGTTGGGGCAGGCGGCGCCGAACCCGATACGTTCGGTCATAAAGTACTTTCCCGAGGAAATTTAGCGCGCCAAGGCTTCCATCCGCGCGCTGCCCGTATTAGGTGGAAGGGAGCAAACAGCGGAGCAGGTATGTCTTTTTTCTCCAAAATGAAGCAACGGTTGACGCGGTCCTCGTCTAAGCTCGACGAAGGCTTGCAGGCGATTGTCGATGAAGCACCGGAATTACCGGGAACGGCGGATGGCGCGACCGAAAAGACCGGCCTGGTCGGGCGTCTGCTGGGGCGCGAAACCGGCGCGCGGCGGGTGCTGGACGATGCGATGCTGGAAAGTCTGGAGGAATTGCTGATTTCCGCCGATATGGGGGTGGATACGGCGCTGAAGGTTGCCGCCAATATGGCCGAAGGACGGTTTGGCAAAAAGCTGGGTGTTGATGAAATCAAGGCGCTGCTGGCCGACGAGGTTGCGGAAATTCTGGAGCCGGTTGCCCGCCCGATGCCGCTGTATGCGAAAAAGCCGCAAGTGGTTCTGGTGGTCGGTGTCAACGGGTCAGGCAAAACCACGACAATCGGCAAGCTGGCGAGCCAGTTCAAGGCGGCCGGAAAATCCGTGGTGATTGCCGCCGGCGATACGTTTCGTGCCGCTGCGGTGGAACAGTTGCAGGTTTGGGGAACGCGCGCCGACGTGCCGGTGTTGACCGCGCCCGAAGGGTCCGACCCCGCCAGTCTGGCATTCGAGGCGATGACCAAGGCCGAGACGGACGGCGCCGATTTGCTGTTGATCGATACAGCGGGGCGCTTGCAAAACCGCGCCGACCTGATGGAGGAACTGGCGAAAATCGTGCGCGTGATCCGCAAGAAAGACCCGGAAGCACCACATAATACGTTGCTGGTTCTGGATGCGACGACGGGGCAGAACGCGCTGTCGCAGGTCAAGGTGTTTACCGAAATTGCCGATGTTTCGGGGTTGGTGATGACCAAGCTGGACGGCACGGCCAAGGGCGGGGTGCTGGTGGCACTTGCTGACAAAACCGGCTTGCCGATCCATGCAATCGGTGTCGGCGAAAGCATCGAGGACCTGCAACCGTTCGACCCCGTTGAATTCGCGCGCGCGCTGACCGGGGCCACCTTGTGAGCGACTACATTATTTCCGTTCAGGGAACGGAATTCGGAACATTTCTGGCGATGCTGCTGGCGCTGACCTCGGCGGTCGCACATGCGGTTTTCGGGGCGCTGCAAAAGGGGCGGTATGACCCGTGGCTGATGCGCGGTGCGATCGATATTTTCTATTTTCTTATCGCCTTGCCGATTGCGTTGTTTGTTTTTCCGCTACCGGATGCGGCCGGATGGTTGTTCCTGCTCGGGGTTTGGGTGATCCATGTTGCCTACAAGTATTTCATGGCTATGGCCTATACGCGCGCGGCCTACACCGTGGTGTATCCGGTGGTGCGCGGCACCGGGCCGCTGGTCACCGTGATTGCTGCCGGTTTTGTCTTTGGCGAACATTTTACCCCCGTCCAGTGGCTGGGGGTTCTGTTGCTGTCCGGCGGTATATTTTCGTTGGCCGGATGGAATTATCGCAAAACCGTGGTCGGGCGCAATGTGTTGCGCGACGCATTGGGATTTGCCTTTGTTACCGGCATCATTGTTGCGCTGTATACAACGTATGATGCCTACGGGGTGCGCGCGGCGCCGAACCCGTTTACCTTCCTGTTCTGGTTTTTTGTCGTTGACGGCTGGACCTTTCCGGTCATCGGGTTTGTGCGCTGGAAACGTATGGCCGATCGCCCCGCCCCGCTGCCGTTGCTGGCGCGTGGCCTGTTCGGTGCGCTGATTGCTTTCGTCAGTTTCGGCGCGGTGATGTTGGCGACACGGCTGGACAAGGTCGGCGAGGCGGCGGTGTTGCGCGAGACCTCGACGGTTTTCGCCGCATTGATCGGCTGGTTCTTTTTGAAAGAGAAAGTCGGGCCGGTGCGGGCCTTGTTGATGGCCGTGATCGCGCTGGGTGCGGTTGTTGTGGAATTCGGTGGATAGAGACGCTAAGAGGAATTTATGGAAAAGAAAAAACCCCACCCGCTGTTGAAACTCGCCCTCGAACTGGGGCCGATCATGATCTTTTTTCTGTCTTACCGCTGGGCAAATGTCCCGGACGGTGCCACCTCGGAAGAGCGGCAGTTGATCCAGATACTGTTCGCCACCAAGGTATTCATCCCGACGATATTGCTGTCGCTTCTGATCAGCTGGATAACCAGCCGGACCATCCCGAAGATGCCGTTGATTACGGCGGTGATCGTTGTGGTCATGGGCGGTCTGACGCTATGGCTGAAAGACGCGACTTTCGTGAAAATGAAACCGACGGTTTTGTACACATTGTTCGCCGCGATCCTCGGGTTCGGCCTGATGCGCGGGCAAAGTTATCTGCAATATGTCATGGAAGACTCAATGCCGTTGAAGCCCGAAGGCTGGACGATTTTCACGCGGCGGTTTGCGTATTTTTTCCTCGGGTTGGCAATATTGAACGAGGTCGTCTGGCGCAGTTTCGACACCGACGTATGGGTGAACTTCAAAACCTTTGCGTTGCCGGTGGCGACTTTTGTTTTCATCTTCAGCCAGATGGGTGTGTTTTCAAAATACGCGATCGAGGAAGTGCCTGACGATAGCGACTAGGGTCAGGACCCATTAATCCGGCACGCGCAGTTTGACGGATTTGTTCGCTG
>CAZDLV010000192.1:0-4843 GCA_964506345.1 uncultured Rhodobacterales bacterium
GATAACCTTGGCCAGTCCCTCGAGGATTTCGGCGAGATTGCCGCCCGATTGGCTCTGGATTTTCACGGCGACAACCAGAAAACGCAAATCCTGCACGTCTATCCGCTCTGCCATTTTTTCCAGCGAGTCGTTGATGTCCATCCCGTAGGTGGACTCGTCCGCCAACATACCGAATTCCGTTCCCAGCGGGTCAGGCATTTCCTCGGCCACGGCACTGACGGCACTGGAAAACGGGTGACCCACGCGCAATGAACGAACGATCAGTTCGATTGCGTCGGGGAGCTGCTCCTCGAACAGTGAGATGCGTTTTTTGGCCTTGTTGCGCAGCCATGTGTACACCGCCCCGTACCCCATCACGACAGAGATCCCGATACGCAGGTTCAAACCGGTGCCGGTAAACATGGTCAACGCGATGAAGCCGGCAATAGCAACGACAATCATCACCAGGATCAGTCCCAACGGAGAAAACGCGATATTTGCTTGCGCGGCCTTGGCAGAAAGCGGTGCCAGCAACGGAATACCACGGCTTTCACGATGTTGCTCGCGCTCTTTGCGCAGGGTTTCCATGACGTCTTCGGGGTTTTCGCCGCTTTGCAACAGTTGCAAACGCCGGTTGACCTTGGATTCAAGGCGAACAGACTTGCCGAAAAACGCCAGATAAATTCCCTCGACCATAAAGAAGATGCCGATGAAAATCAGGGCGTAGATTAGGGGTTGTATGCTCATGCCGTCATCCTTTTCTTACAGGTCTCCGCCTGCATAAATATCCGGCGGCAGATCATACCCCCATTGTTTGAACCGTTCGGTAAAGGCCGAGCGCAGGCCACACGACACGAATTTGCCAATGATTTTACCGTCTTCGTCAATTCCCATGCGCTGGAATTTGAAAATTTCCTGCATGGAAATAATATCCCCCTCCATGCCGGTGACTTCGGTGACCGACAACATGCGGCGCGACCCGTCCTGAAGGCGGCTGATTTGCACAATCAGATTGACGGCCGAGGCAATCTGCGCCCGGCTGGCCGAGATCGGCAATTCCACACCGGTCATGGCAATCATGTTTTCCAAACGGGCGATGGCGTCGCGGGCCGAGTTGGCGTGGATCGTCGTCATCGAACCGTCATGGCCGGTATTCATGGCCTGTAGCATGTCGATGACCTCGTCGCCACGGGTTTCGCCGACGATGATCCGGTCGGGGCGCATACGCAGGGCGTTTCGCAGCAGGTCACGTTGGCTGACCTCGCCTTTTCCCTCGACGTTGGGCGGCCGGCTTTCCATACGGCCGACGTGAATTTGCTGCAACTGCAATTCGGCCGTGTCTTCGATGGTCACGATGCGTTCCGCGTCGTCGATAAAACCGGACAGGGCGTTGAGCGTTGTGGTTTTCCCGGACCCCGTACCGCCGGATACGACGATGTTCAGACGGGTGGCAACGGCGGCTTGCAGGTAGGCGGCCATTGCCTCGTTGAACGCGCCGAACTCGATCAACTGGTCGATGGACAGTTTGTCCTTGGTGAATTTACGAATGGAAACCAGCGACCCGTCAACGGCACAAGGCGGCACCATTGCGTTGAAACGCGACCCGTCGGATAATCGCGCGTCTACATAGGGCGAACTTTCATCGACACGCCGGCCCACGGCCGACACAATTTTGTCGATGACGCGCAGCAGATGCTTTTCATCCTTGAACCGGACAGAGGTAAGTTCAAGTTTCCCCGCCCGCTCGACAAAAACCTGCTGGCTGCCGTTCACCAGGATATCGTTCACGGTATCGTCGCGCAAAAGCGGTTCCAGCGGGCCAAGGCCGGTGACCTCGTCCATCAGTTCCTGAATCACCTGTTCCTGATCGTGCGCATTCAGCACGATGCCCATGTCGTGCAGCCCCTCGCGGGTGATAACCGAGACCTCGCGGCGCAAATCGTCGTCGGTGGCTTTGTCCAGCGCCGCCAGATTCAGGGTTTCCAGCAGGCGTTTGTGCAAATCCATGCGGATGTTCATCAGCCGTGCAAGGCGCTTGTCTTCCTTGGGGTCGGTTTTTGTGCGCCATCCGGCAGCTTTTGCCTCGGCTTTGTCCGGCGCGGTGTGTTTGGCGGTTTCGGGTGTCAGCCCGACCGGTTCCGGCCCCGAGGGGCTACTTGGTCTCGATACTCTCGACGGTTTGCTGCTGTCTGCAACCAGCGATGGCGCGGCAACGGGTTTCTTGGGTTTGTCGAATCTGCGAAACATCGGGTCTTCCTAAACTATCGCGGCCTTCATTTCTGTCGCGGTTTTAATCAGGGCCTCCGAGATTTTCCGGATTTCTTTACGCAGGGCATTTTTAGATGCGGCAATTTCCAGCGGGGTCCCCTGATCACACGCCGCCAGAACCGCTTTGCCGCCCGCCGGCAGGTGTATGTCGATGTTGATCCCCAGACTTTCCGAGAACCGCTTGGCGCGTGCCTTGCCGCTCAAATCGGTAAAAGTCGGGGCGAAATTCAGAATAAACTGGAGTTTTTCCTCGGGCAGTTCCTCGGCCTTCAATGTGCGGATGAATCGCATGACGTTTTGCGCGGACCGCATATCGAGGTTCAGAACCCCGAAAAACGTCTCGGCGATCTGCAACACGTCGGCTGTCCAGTTAACCAGAACCGGCGGCATATCGACCACGACAAAATCATAGCGCGTTTGTGCCAGCGCCAGCAGGCGGTGAATGGCGTCGCCGTCAACGATATCCAGTGGCATGGTTTCCGGCGGTGCTGTCAATACCGCAAGCCGGCTTTTGTACGAAGTCAGACTTTGCGCGAAAATCTCGGGTGTAAGGTTGTCCATATCGGTCAACATTTCCGTGACCTGGTCACGGCGTTGCAGATCAAGATAGGTTGCCACCGATCCGGACTGGAAATTCAGGTCCAGTATTGCCACGCGGGTTTTCGCTTTCTTGCCGTGTGTGGCCAGTTCCCACGCCATATTGACGGCATAGGTTGTCGCGCCGACACCGCCTGCCAGTCCGAAAACCGGCAACACAAAGCCGTGGTGGCGGATTGGCTCCGGCTCTGACGGTTTTGCCGTTTCGACCGGTTTCTGCCGCAACCGGTCCAGCGATTCGCCGAGCGCGTTTTCCGGGAAAGGGTAGGGGATGAAATCGTCAGCACCCTGGCGCAGCAGCGTATGCAGCGCCGCCGGGCTGACATCATTGGCAATAAGGATGGTTTTCGCGCCGCGTTCCTTGACGCCTTTGATAAATTCAAGAACGGGCTGCAAGTCGTCTTCGTCGTCTTTATCGACGCAAACCACGACAAATTCCATATTGTCGAGCGATCCGCGTTGAAGCGATTTCATCGCCTCGCGGAACGAACCTACTGCCCAGTTTTTTGCGAACTGGCCGGAAAGTTCGGCACTCAACATCGGGAATTTCTTGATATCGCGTGTTGCCGCGAATACCTCGATCACACGTTCTTTCAATTTTATAAGCGCCATAGTCCCCTCACGGCAATAATGTCAGTCGAACCCGCCGACCGCTTAATACATCATACTGCACCACTGATAATCTAATATGTAATATGATGGAGGCGTACTAACAACGCGTAAACTCTCCTTTTCCCCCGAGGTGGCATAAAAGCACCAAATTTTCATCAAATCAACACAATACCGGTTCGGTGAACGGCGGCAGAGACAAAAAAGGCCCCCGCAGGGACCTTTTTCAAGTGTTTGTTTGGCAAGGATTACTTGCCCGCAGCGCCGGCGACGTATCCGGCATAGATATTCGCGGCTGCCTTACCGTCGAAATTGTCGCCGATATAGCCTTTGACGAACCCGGCGACCATTGTCACGGTGCGCCGGTTCAGGCGCTCGCGGTCTTCGGTGTTGACCAGCGGTTCGGTTTCGCCGCGCGATACTGTTGCGATCAGACTGTGGCGCGGGACGCCTTGTGACACCAGATAATTGACGGCGGCAACAGCACGTCGCATCCCCAGACGTTGGTTATAGGCGTTCGTTCCCACCTTGTCGGTATGTCCGAACACTTTGAATCGAACCATCGGGTACTGTTTGATCCACGCAGCCTGCTGACGCAGGATGGTTTTTGCTTCGGACTCCAGCGTTGCCTTGTTAAAGGCAAAGTTGATCATGGTCGGTACCGAACGGCGGAAACGCTGGTCGAGGCTTTTCAGCATTTCCCCCGGTTGCAGGTAAGCCGTCTGCGCGAACTGGTTGGCCGCAGCGGCCTGCGCAAACGTATCCTGATTCGGCAGCGCCCCGGTCTGGCTAAGGCACCCGGCTGTCAGCAATACCGAACCGGCGGCGACGATTTTGAATATGATTTTCATGGCCTTACTCCAATACGTAGCCGAATGAGCCCTGAATGTCTTGATTCGAAGACCCTCCGAGCAGTGCTTTTCCTTCCGTTGTTCCCATCAGGAACAGTTCTTCCTCGGTTGGAATACGCATGTTTGTGGTTGCCATACTCAACGCATCGGGGTTCGTCGGGGAAACCAGATGTGGCGTAATGATGATCACCAGCTCGCTTTGCGATCTCTGGAAGTCGGTGCTGCGGAACAAAGCCCCCAGGATCGGCACATCGCCAAGCCAGGGAACCTGCCCGACATTGTCGCCGAAATCATCCTGAAGCAGGCCGGCGATGGCAAAGCTTTGGCCGTCCCGCATTTCAACGGTTGTATCGGTGCTACGGGTTTTGAAGCCGAAGATACCGCCAACGTTGATAGTGCGGTCAAGCGAACTAACCGATGTGGACAGTTTCAGACTGATGATATTTCCGTCGACAACTGTTGGTGTGAAATTCAGGCGAACACCGAATTCCTTGAACGTAACGTCCGTTGCACTGGACCCTTTGACGGGAACCGGATAT
>CAZDLV010000193.1:0-4842 GCA_964506345.1 uncultured Rhodobacterales bacterium
AGTACTTACGCCGCGTGAAGAAGACCCTCAAATTATTGTTCCAGTAATGGATATATTTGTACAATATCCCGGTGCATCGAGTAAAGAAATTGAAATGCAAGTGACTACACCATTAGAGGTGTTGCTTAGCCAAATAAATGGGGTAAAAGATGTCTATTCTTCATCTATGCCGGGTATGGCTGTTGTAACAGTTCGTTACTATGTCGGTCAGGACATGGAAAGTAGTCTAGTTAAAACTCGCGATAAGATGCAAGCAAATAAGGATATTATTCCTCCCGGTGTTACTCATTGGCTAGTCAAGCCTGTTGAAATTGATGACACGCCTATTGTTATGCTGACTTTATCCCCCCAAAATGATACTTATGATTCAATGGGCTTACGTCGTATTGCCGATGAATTAATTGCACGCTTACGAAGCACACCTAACGTGGGTAAAAGTTGGGTGGTAGGAGGTGCTGTTAAACAAATTTCAGTTTACCCAGACCCTGGTAAATTAGCTGCGCGAGGTATTACATTAGTAGATGTGCAAGATGCATTAGTTAATAATAATGTCAATTTACAGACTGGAGCTTTTGAACAAGATAATCAGGAAATTCTGGTACAAGCCGGTCCCTTTCTGCAATCTCCCGAACAGGTCGCCGCAACTGTTATTAAAAGTATAAATGGGAGATTAGTTTATTTAGCTGATGTTGCTCGTATTATTGACGGCCCTGAAGACCCTGATCACTATACCCGTATTGGTTTTGGCCCTGCAGTCAATAAAATGAATAAAATTGGTCATGCTGTTGGAAACCACCCAGTAACGGGTGAAGAAAGAGAAATGGTCACTATTGCTATTGCCAAGCGTAAAGGCAGTAATGCTGTTAGCGTAGCAAAGCAAGTATTAGCCTTAACCAAATCATTGCAGGGCACTCTAATTCCTGATGATGTGTTAATCACAGTCAGTCGAAATTATGGCGAAACTGCTGATCATAAGGTCAACGAACTAGTGATGCACCTTGGTATTGCTGTTCTAACCATCACTGTTCTTTTAGCCTTGACACTAGGCTTTAAGGAATCACTTATTGTCTCCATTGCAGTACCGATGACTTTTGCTATTACACTATTTTGTGACCTGGTTTTCGGCTATACCATCAACCGTGTTACTTTATTTGCATTAATCTTATCGTTAGGTTTACTAGTAGATGACCCCATTGTTGATGTAGAAAATATACATAGACACTATAAACTACAAAAAGAACCACCATTACGGGCTTTGTTAACAGCGGTTGATGAGGTCAGGCCCCCCACCATTCTGGCGACATTCGCTGTTATTCTGTCATTCCTGCCGATGTTTTATATCACCGGCATGATGGGACCTTATATGGCTCCTATGGCATTTAATGTCCCTATTGCTATGTTATTATCATTAATTATTGCATTTACTGTAACCCCTTGGGCCTGTTATCGCATGCTAAAAAATGATTATGGCAAAGGCAGTGATAAACCTTTTGAGCTAAAGAAAACCTTCGGCTTCAGGCTTTATCAATCCATTTTACAGCCACTAATTGCCACACCGGCACGTTCTCGCTGGTTTTTATTTGTTATATTCCTGGCTTTTGTTGCTGCTACCATGCTTGCCGTCACTCGTGTGGTTCCATTGAAATTACTACCATTTGATAACAAAAATGAGTTGCAATTAATTATCGATATGCCTCGAGGTTCAACCCTAGAAGATACTAACAGGGTAGCTAAAGCACTTGGACAATATTTATCTACTGTTAATGAAATTACTGATTATGAAAGTTATATTGGTTTAGCCTCTCCTATGGATTTTAATGGGATGGTTCGCCATTACTATTTACGCCGTGGAAGTTATGTCGGTGATATTCGTATAAACCTACTACACAAGACTGAGCGTGAGCAACAATCGCATCAAATTGCCTTACGCATACGGCCAGCAATTGACAAAATTGAGCAACAATATGGTGCTAATATAAAAATTGTAGAACTTCCTCCTGGCCCTCCTGTGTTATCAACTGTAGTTGCTGAAGTCTATGGTCCACCGGAAGCAAGCTATGCTGATATTAATCAGGTATCTGGTCGTATCAAAAATGCACTATACAATATTGAAGGTGTGGTTGATATCGATGATTTTGTAGAAGCACCTCAGCAAAAACTACAGTTTAACCTAAACCGTAAACAAGCTGCTATCAATGGCGTTACTGTTGGACAAGTTGCTCAAACACTCCGCCTTGCATTAGCTGGTGCGAATACAGGAACTATTCATATTGTTAGTGAACGGCTTCCTCTTTTTATTAAGCTACAACTACCCCGACAGATGCGTTCATCCGCGAGTGATTTAATGGCGCTAAGGGTTAGAACTCATGCTGGAAAACTTATTCCACTAAGTGAAATAGGCACTATGATTCAGCAAACTGTTGACCAAACTATCTATCATAAGAACCTACAGCGTTTATCTTATATAACTGCTGAAATGGCAGGGAGAAGCCCAGTAGAAGCTATATTTGACCTTAATGACTGGTTAGACAGCAATCCATTACCCAAAGGCTATCATGCTGAAATGTCTGGTGAAGGTGAATGGAAAATTACTGTTGATGTGTTTAGAGATTTAGGCTTAGCCTTTGCTGCTGCAATGGTGATGATTTATGTGCTACTGGTTGGTCAGACAGGTTCCTTAGGTATACCACTGATAATGATGATTGCTATCCCTTTAACTGTTATTGGTATCATGCCTGGATTTTGGTTTATCAACCTGTTTACAGAATCAGTAGGGCAATACCCTAACCCAATATATTTTACTGCAACTGCTATGATTGGCATGATTGCCTTAGCAGGTATCGTAGTACGTAATTCAATTATATTAGTCGATTTTATTGAGCATACCTATAATAGAGACCAACAGATCACTCTCTCGGAAGCGGTAATAGAAGCGGGAGCAACTCGATTAAAACCAATTCTTTTAACAGCTGCAGCTGCAGTATTTGGAGCTTCTATTATTGTTCTTGATCCCATTTTTTCAGGGCTGGCCTGGAGTTTTGTTTTTGGTATTATAGCTTCAACCATGTTCTCACTGGTTGTAATACCCGTAGCATATTTTATGATTATGAGAAATAAACCTAAACTGGCAGATATTGAAGAAATATTATAATGTTGTTGCAAACAATTTAGGTAACGCATATTAAATATTACTATCATAAGTTGCATCAATGGCGGACTGAAGTCCGCCCTACAGCGATTACCTTTTTAATCAAGCAGTGTGGTTTGTATATAACCATATAAACTTATTCCTGTTTATATAGCTAAAAAACCACTGTGCAATGAAAGGACTATATCTATGAAAAAATCCAATTTTGATTTAAAAGATAATAAACCAAATATTGAAATAAACAAACCTGACGAACAAAATAGCTGGAAAAATCAAAGTGTTAGCTTATGGCTTTACTTTGTTTTTATGCTACTGTCCCTTTACCTTTGGCAAGGGTTTAAACAGCAACAACAGCAAGAAATACCATACAGTGAATTTCTGCAGAAAATGCATAAAGGAGAAATAGAAGAAGCTGTTGTTACCGATAAAATTATTTCAGGAAAACTCAGCTCCTCAGCAACTGATGCGGATACAGGTGGTGTTACGAACAGTTCAATGCCTCATTACTTTACTACCGTTCCACTATTTAATAATGAATTAGCCAATGAACTTGAAAAAAATGGGGTGAAATATACGGTTCGACAAAGTAATAACTGGTTGAGTACATTTCTTTTTAGTTGGGTTTTACCCTTTGGCTTACTATTTTTATTTTGGAACTGGATGGCAAAGCGTATGGGAACAGGTGCGCAAAGTTTTTTGAATATTGGTGGCAACCATGTTCGCATTCACTCTGATGAGGGTAATAAAACTACCTTTAAAGATGTCGCAGGGGTCGAAGATGCTAAACAAGAACTTTCTGAATGCATTGATTTTCTTAAAGACCCCACGTTAATTCAGAATCTTGGAGGGCGTATGCCTAAAGGCGTATTACTCGTCGGCCTTCCTGGGACAGGTAAAACCTTATTAGCGCGCGCAGTTGCTGGTGAGGCTGAGGTTCCTTTTTTTAATATCAGTGGTTCAGAATTTATACAAATGTTTGTCGGAGTCGGTGCGGCAAGAGTACGAGATATGTTTGACCAGGCCAGGGAAAAAGCCCCTTGTATTATTTTTATCGATGAATTAGATGCAATAGGTGCTTCACGTGGGATGGGGCCAGCTATGGGTGGCCACGATGAGCGGGAACAGACCCTCAATCAATTATTGACTGAAATGGATGGTTTTGACCCCTCTTCTGGCGTTATTGTTATGGCTGCAACTAACCGGCCAGAAATTCTGGATAAAGCTTTATTACGTGCAGGCAGATTTGACCGTCAAATTGTTGTAGATAAGCCAGACCTTGAAGCGCGTATTGCTATATTAAAGTTACACACAGATAATATGCTGATAGATCAAAATGTTGATCTTAAAGTTGTTGCTCAACGTACCCCTGGGTTTGTGGGGGCTGATTTGGCTAATATTGCAAATGAAGCCGCTATTCTGGCAGTACGTGAGCATCATACAAGTATTTCTATGCAAGATTTTGAAGCCGCTATAGACCGTGTTATTGCCGGCCCTGAGAAAAAGCATCGGGCATTAAATTTAGTAGAAAAAAAGCGTGTTGCTTATCATGAATCAGGTCATACGTTGGTGGCTGAAAGTGTTCCAACTGCCGAGCCTGTACATAAAGTTTCTATTATTCCTCGTGGAATAGCTGCTTTAGTACCGTCTTCTGGCCATCAATAACCAGCGTATGGCCGGCATTGTGTCCACCCTGG
>CAZDLV010000194.1:0-4741 GCA_964506345.1 uncultured Rhodobacterales bacterium
CCAGCAGCGCCCGTTTGCGGGCGGCGCCGACGCCGGGGACATCGTCCAGCGGATTGGCGGTCATGGATTTGGCCCGTTTGGCGCGGTGGGTGCCGATGGCAAACCGGTGTGCCTCGTCGCGCAGACGCTGGATGAAATACAACACCGGATCGCGATACGGCAGCGCCATCGGCGGCTTGCCGGGGCGGTGGAATTCCTCTTCGCCGCGGTCGCGATGCTCGCCCTTGGCCACGCCGATCACCGCCACCCCCGCGACGCCCAGTTCGTCAAGCGCCTGCATGGTGGCCGAGACCTGCCCCGCGCCGCCGTCGATCAGCAACAGGTCGGGCCAGTTTTCGCCCTTGCGCCCGGGGTCCTCTTTCATCAGGCGGCGGAAACGGCGGTCCAGCACCTCGTGCATCATGCCGAAATCGTCGCCCGGCGTGATGTTGTCGCCCTTGATGTTGAATTTGCGATAGGCCGATTTCATCCAGCCCTCGGGTCCCGCCACCACCATCGCCCCGACCGCATTGGTGCCGGAGATATGCGAGTTGTCGTAAACCTCGATCCGTTGCGGCGGGCGGTCCAGCCCGAAGGCATCCGCCAGCCCCTGCAACAGGCGCGCCTGCGTTGCGGTTTCGGACATTTTGCGGGCCAGCGCCTCGCGCGCGTTGCGTTCCGCCGCCAGCACCAGATTGCGCTTTTCGCCCCGCTGCGGCACCAGCAGATGCACGCCGCTGCCGCGTTTCTGGATCAGCGCATCCTCCAGCAGGTCGGGGTTTTCGACCTCGTGGTTCATCAACACCATCTTTGGCGGAGTTTTGTTGGAATAGAATTGCCCGATGAAGGCCTCCAGAATTTCCGCCGGCTCGATTTCGGCGGCGATGCGCGGGTAATAGGCGCGGTTGCCCCAGTTCTGGTTGGCGCGGATGAAAAATACCTGCACACAGGCCTGCCCGCCGTCCTGATGCAGGGCGATGATGTCGGCCTCGGTCACGCCCTGCGGGTTGATCCCTTGCGAGGACTGCACCTCGGTCAGCGCCCTGATCCGGTCGCGCAGGGCCGCGGCCTTCTCGTATTCCATCGCCGCGCTGGCCGCGGCCATGTCCTTGGCCAGTTGTTCCTGTATGCCGCTGGATTTGCCGGACAGGAACCGCACCGCATCCTCAACCGTCGCCGCATACTCCGCGCGGCTGATCCGTCCGACACAGGGCGCCGAGCAACGCTTGATCTGGTATTGCAGACAGGGGCGCGTGCGGCTGGAGAACATCGAGTCCGAGCAGTTCCGCAACTGGAACACCCGTTGCAGATGGTGCAGCGTCCGGTTCACCGATCCGGCCGAGGCAAACGGCCCGAAATAGGTCCCCTTGCCCTTTTTCGCCCCGCGATGCTTTTGCGCCGTGGGAAATTCGTGGTCCGTGCTGACATGGATATTCGGGAAACTTTTGTCGTCGCGCAGCAGCACGTTGTAGCGCGGCTTCAACTGCTTGATCAGGTTCTGCTCCAGCAGCAGCGCCTCGGTCTCGGTTTCCGTGGTCAGGAACATCATCTGTGCCGTGGCGGCGATCATCCGCCCGATCCGCGCCGTGTGGCCCGTGGGGCGGGCATAACTCGACACCCGTTTTTTCAGGTTGCGCGCCTTGCCGACATACAAAACCTGCCCCTGCCGGTCGAGCATCCGGTAAACCCCCGGGCTGTTGTCCAGCCGTTTCAGGTAGTCGCGGATAACACCGTGGCCGGTTGCAGGCGCGGTTGCGGCCAGCGCGACGCCTTCTTCCTCGAACCCCTGGTTTTGCGTTGTTTCCACCATTGGGCCAGTTTGCCCGATTCGGCGCGCCACCGCATCCGCCAATACGATAAATCAAGGAAAAACATGTCCACCGTTCCTGTGGATAACTCTGTGGGTAATCGGGTAGCCAATGCGGTTTTTCCTGTAATAGCTGGCGATTCCCGAAATTGGTCAAAAATTAGGCAAAATGTCAAGTTGTTGATATAAAAGGATATTTATTTTATTCTGGCTAACGCCGTGAAATCTTTGGTAGAATCATGACAAAAAGATGACAGACGTCGGGTCAAGTGGAAAAGTGTGAAAGGCGCATTACAAATGCGTCAATTTCCGGTGCCTGTGGAACCGCGGGGTTTCTATTCCACCCCAAGCACATCGGGCGTTTGCCACGCCAGATGCTGGCCGCCGTCCATGCAAAACAACTGGCCGGTCAAACCGTTGACATCAAGGATAAAATCCAGTGCCTTGCAGATTTCCGACGCATCGGAGCCGCGTTCAAGGATGGTCGCGGCGCGCTGTTTGGCAAAATGTTCCGCCGTCTGGCGCGTCCCCTGCATGGTCGGGCCGGGACCGATGGCGTTCACGCGCACACGCGGGGCCAGACCCTGCGCCGCCGTTCGGGTGAAGGCCCACAATCCGGCCTTGGCGATGGTGTAGGTGGCGAACTCCGGTGTCAGTTTCCGGACCCGCATATCGACCATGTTGACAACCACCGCCTGTGCCACCGGTTCGCCGTTGTCGTCGATCAGCGGCGCGGGGGCCTGTTGCGCAAACGCCTGTGTCAGGAAAAACGGTGCGCGCAGGTTGGAATTCATGTGCCGGTCCCAGCTTGCGGGGGTGGCGGTTTGCAGATTGTCGTATTCGAATATCGAGGCGTTGTTGACCAGCAGGTCCAGCGGCGTTTCCAGCGCCTTTGCCGCGCGGTCAACCAGCGTGGTCGTGGCGTCGATGTCCAGCAGGTCGGCCTGCACGCAGACCGCGCGTTGTCCCAGTTCACGGACCGCCGCGGCGGTTTCGGTCGCGGCTTCGGCGCTGCTGGAATAATGGATGGCCACGTCATAGCCGCGCGCAGCCAGATGCAGCACCATCGCGCGGCCAAGGCGTTGTGCGCCGCCGGTAACCAATGCGGATTTCGCCATCTTTTCCCCGTGTCAGAACAACAAAAACCAAATATAGGCGACATACACGCCTATGAACAGCATTCCCCATATGCGGGTAAGTTTCAACCGGAAAAACACGAATGGCGCGAGTGCCGCCGCCGCAGCCAGCATGACCCACAAGTCGAAATTCAGAAACTGGCGCGAGACATCCAGCGGGCCGAAGAAGCTGGCGATCCCCATGATGGCCAGCAAATTGAACATGTTCGAGCCGATCACGTTGCCCAGCGCCACGTCGGCTTGCCGCCGGAAGGCCGCGACGACCGTGGTTGCCAGTTCCGGCAGCGAGGTGCCGACCGCAACCAGTGTCAGGCCGACGACCTCTTCCGAGACGCCGTGGTCGCGGGCCAGATTGACCGCGCCGTCGATCAGCACATCGGCGCCGAACGGCAGGCCGACGATGCCGATCAGCAGATAGGCCAGCACCTGCGGAATCGGCATGTTCGGGTCCGCGTCTTCCAGTTCGGCCAGATCTTCGGGGGTGACAGTGCCGTCATCGGGGCAATCCTCGTTGGCGCAGCGTCGTGCGGAGCGGGCCGAACGGAACGCATCCCCCAGCATTGCGGCCAGCAGCAGCAGCAGCACAATCCCCTGCCAGATATAAAGCGGCCCCATATAGGCCAGCGCCACGAAAATCACCGACACCCCCATCATTTGCATATAGGTGCGCCGCGTGTTGCATTTTGTGGTGTCCAGCGTGATGAACACCGCCGGTATGCCCAGAACCAGCAACACGTTGGCGATATTGGAGCCGACCACATTGCCCAGCGCCAGCCCCGGCGCGCCGGACATTGCCGATTGCACCGCAATAAGCAGTTCGGGTGCGGAGGTGCCGAAACCGATGATGGTGAAGCTGACAATCAGCGCCGGAATCCCCAGACGCAGGCTGAGCGACACTGCGCCCTTGACCAGAAAGTCGCCGGAAACCAGTAGAATTACCAGCCCCGAGATGACAAACACGATATCCATCAAAACCAAACGTCCCCGTATACGCCCTGTGTCAGGACTGCTTGCATTTACAGGGGCCGTCCCCGATCAGATACGCCCCGCAGGACGGGCATTTGCGGGCGGTTTTTATCCCGCGCCGCTTGCGGGTCCCGGGCAGGCGAAGCTTGCCGAACATTCCCAGTGCCAGAATAGCAATCAGAAACAGGCTGACAACCTTGACCATGCGTGACCCCCTACAACCCGAAACGGGACCACAGGGCGCGGTCCTCGATTTCGTTCAATACACCGGAAAATGCCGAGCGCCCAAGGCGGCCAAGCAGTGATTTTTTCGGACCGAAGACCGACAGGCGGACATCCTCGCCGAACAGGTCCTGCATTTTGGGCACCAGATGGGCGATACCGTCCGCCAGACCGTTTTCAACCGCCTGCGGGCCGATCCAGACATCGCCGGTGAACAGGTCGCCGTCTTGCAGACGCGCGCCACGGCGCGATTTCACCTGTTCGATGAAATTGGCGTGAATGACCTGTTGCAACTGTTTGACGCGAACGACGTCTTCCGCCTTTTCGGGCCGGAACGGATCGAGCATGGATTTATCCGCACCCGCTGTATAGACGCGCCGTTCGATCCCCTGCCGCGTCATCAGTTCGTGAAAACCGAACGAGGCGGAGATCACGCCGATGGAACCGACGATGGAATTCGGGTCCACATAGATTTCGTCACCCGCCGTGGCCAGCCAATACCCGCCCGAGGCGGCGACGTCCTCGCAAAAGGCATAAACCTTTATGTTTTTCTTGCCGAGCGTCTGTCCGGAGTGATCACGTCGGTGCTCGAGCTGGCGCGCCTCGAGCACGAGAACGGCGGCGCGCCTGT
>CAZDLV010000195.1:0-4700 GCA_964506345.1 uncultured Rhodobacterales bacterium
CCCACCGGCTTGCCGTCCAGCAAATCGGGGCCGACTTTTTTCGCGACATTCATGAAATAAAGGAACATCCGGCGTTTGAGCTTGCTCGCGTCCTCCATGCGGATATTGACGGTGGTCAACATGCCCTCGAAAAACCGCGGCGGAGCAAAGAAATAGGTCGGCCCGATCTCGCGCAGGTCCGACTGCATGGTCTCGGGGCTTTCGGGGCAGCCGACGCAAAAGCCGGTCCAGAAACACTGGCCGATGGAAAAAATGAAGTCACCGACCCACGCCATCGGCAGATAGGCCAGCACGCTGTCTTTTTCCGTAAGGCCATCGAATTCGGACGAGGATTTCGCCGCCGAGATGATATTCAGATTGGACAGGACCACCCCTTTGGGTTTGCCGGTGGTGCCGGATGTATACAGCATCACACAGGTGCTGTTCGCATCCAGTTTCGCCTGCCGCGCAGCCATCAGCGGTTCCAGCCGGTCGCGCGCGGCGCGCCCCTCGGCCTGCACATCGGCATAGGCATTCATATGGGTGTGGTCGTATTTGCGCATCCCGCGTTTATCGACATAGATGATCTGTTCGATGAAGGGGACCTGTTCCTGCACCTCCAGCACCTTGTCGACCTGCTCCTGATCCTCGACAATCACAAAACGTGCTTTGCAATGTTCCAGAACATAGGCCATCTCGCCAGCCACCGCGTCGTTATACAACGGCACCGGCACTGCGCCACAACTTTGTGCCGCAACCATGGCCCAATACAGATAAGGCCGGTTGCGGCCGATCACGGCAACATGGTCGCCCTCGTCCAGGCCAAGCGCGATCAGGCCCATGGCCAGCGCGTCGATTTCCTCTTTGGTTTCGGACCACGTCCAGCTTTGCCAGATGCCGAATTCTTTTTCGCGATAGGCCGGCGTGTCGGCGAATTTCACCGCGTTTCGCGCCAGCAATTTCGGGAACGTATCAAGTTCCGCATCCAGAACGGTTGCGTTCATAGCTCCGGTATCCTCCCTTTGGATGCACTGCATCCAGGTAACATATGGCGATCTGCGTCGCGCACCCCAGACGGTTCGATTCCGCCATTCCAAAACCGAGACTAGCAACTTTATTTCACAGGTAAAGAAATAAAATTGAACTATCGTTCAGTTCAGCCTGCAAAACCGGACTGCAAAAACGCAAGCCGGCCAATTTGGCGCATTGAAGATACGGTGGATTACCCCCATTTGTTGACGGTCCGACATGCGAAGGAGCCCCACAATGTTCAGAAATGCCATAACGGTTTTCCGTATTTACGGCATCGATATCCGGCTGGACCCCAGTTGGTTTATCGTTGCCATCCTGTTCGCGTGGAACCTGTCGGCACAGTATTTTCCCGGCCTGTTACCCGGTCAATCGCAGGTTTTGTATGTGTCGCTGGGCGTCACGGCAATGTTGTTGTTTTTCGGGTCGTTGCTGTTGCACGAACTGGCGCACTCGGTGGTGGCCATAGCCTTCGGGTTGCAAATCCGGAACATCACCCTGTTTATTTTCGGCGGTGTCGCGGCGCTGGAACACGAGCCGCGCACCGCACGCCACGAGTTTTTCATCGCGATCGCCGGCCCGTTAATGAGCTTCGCCCTGGCTGGCGCCGGGATCTTTCTGGGCAATACATTCGCGCATGCCGGCAGCATTCCGGCGGCGGCGCTGTTCGGTTATCTCGGCATGGTCAATCTGGTGTTGGGGATTTTCAATCTGGTGCCGGCCTTTCCGATGGATGGCGGGCGGGTTTTGCGCGCCGCGTTGTGGGCGGCCAGAAAAGACCGGATACGGGCCACCGCGATATCCGCGCGACTCGGTATCTTTCTGGGCTATGGTTTTATGGTCTGGGGCGGATTCACCTTGCTGACCGGCGGCGGGATCAACGGAATCTGGCTGGGATTCATCGGATTCTTCGTGGTCGGATCGGCCAAATCCGCCTATCGGGCGCAGGGGCAACCGGCACCGGCAAGCGGCCCGACCATCGCGGCACTCGTGGCACCGCTGCGCATGGCGATCACCCCCGACACACCGGCCGCCGAAATCCGGCGGGCGTTTGCCGACGAAACACCAACGGGATTCTCCCCCGTCGTTCGCGGCGAACACCTGTTGGGATATATCGACCTGTCCGCGCTGGCATGGGGGGCCGAAGACCCGGACATCGCCCGCCGGTATGTTCCGGCAAGCGCCGCAAACACCGTCCCGCCGGAAATGCCGCTGATGGTGGCCGCGGCGCGCGTGTCGGCGGCCAATCCGGCCTTGCTGGTGGTGCATTCACAACGCCTGATCGGCATCGTATCGCGGGCGGACATCGACAGGTTTGTCGCCGAACACCGGCAAACGGCATAAAAAACCGCTCCGGCAGAACCGGAGCGGCTGGATTACGGACAGCGCAGAAATCAGGCGTCGAGCTTGCCTTCGATCTGTTTACGACCGGAAATTTCGATCTTGCGCGGCTTCAGGGCCTCCGGCACCTCGCGGACCAGATCAACGTGCAACAGGCCGTTTTCGGTGGTCGCACCGGTGGCGCGAACGTGGTCGGCCAGCTGGAAGCGTTTTTCAAAGGCGCGTGTGGCAATTCCGCGATGCAGGAATTTCACGTCCTTGTCCTCTTTCGTTTCGACTTTCTTGCCCGAGATCACCAACTGGCCCTCGCGGGTTTCGATATTCAGATCATCTTCGGTGAAACCGGCAACCGCGATGGTGATGCGATAGGCATCCTCGTCGATTTTTTCGATGTTATAGGGGGGGTAGCCGCTTTGGCTGGTGTCGGAACTCAGCACGTTGTCCAGAATACCGGCAAGACGGTCGAAGCCGACAGTGGAACGGTAAAGCGGTGTCAAATCATAGGTACGCATTGGGCATCCTCCTTTGAGCGATACATTTGTCTGGCCTTCCACAATGGACAGGCCGGCGGTTATCGGACCCTTGCGGCGTCCGGTGCTATATATCTAGGCGGTGGTTTTGGCGTTTCAAGAGGGTTTCGGATCGTCCTCTATGGCGGGAACAGCGTCGTCGGCGTCGTGTTCCAGCGATATCTGCTTGGCGGTTTTCGCGCCGAGTTTCTTCAGGGTTTCCACCTGCGAAACCAGATTGCCGCGCCCCTGCGCCAGCTTGCCCATCGCATCGTCGTGACTGCGTCGCGCGCGGTCCAGCTGGTCCCCGACCTTCAGCATATCGTCGAGAAACCCGTGGAATTTGTCATAGAGCCGCCCCGCCCGCTTGGCGATCTCCATCGCATTGCGGTTGCGCCGCTCGACAGACCAGAGGTTCTCGACCGTTTTCAGGGCGACCATCAGATTGGTGGGCGAGGCGATGACCACGTCGCGCCCGGTGGCATAAAGCGCCAGATCGTCGGCGGCGCGCATAGCCTCGGAAAAAGCGCTCTCGACGGGGACGAACATCAGGACATAGTCGACGGACCCGTCATCGAGTTCATGGTATTTCTTGGCCGAAAGCGTGTCGATATGGGTCTTGACCGAGGCAATATGCGCCTTGAGCGCCAGCGCGCGGGCCTCGGGCGTTTCGGCGTTGACCGCGCGCTCGTAAGCCACCAGCGAGACCTTGGAATCGATCACCAGCTTGCGCCCGCCCGGCAGATTGACGACCACATCGGGGCGCAGGGCGTTGCCGTCCTCGCCGCGCATATGCGCCTGCGTTTCGTATTCCTCGCCCTCGCGCAAGCCGCTGCGGTCGAGGATGGAGGCAAGGATCATCTCGCCCCACGCGCCCTGTTTCTGGCTGTCGGCTTTCAGGGCGCGGGTCAGGTTTTCGGCCTCTTGCGAGACCTGCAAACTGCGCCGGGTCAGGTTCTCGATCTCGGCTTTCAGGGTCACACGGTCGCGGTCGGCGGCCTTGTGGACCTCGCGCAGTTCGCGTTCGAATTTGTCGATGTTCTGGCGCAGCGGTTGCAGGACGTTTTGCAACTGTTCCTGATTTGCGGATTTGAAATCCTCGGAGTGGGTTT
Organism: uncultured Rhodobacterales bacterium; assembly: GCA_964506345.1. GTDB lineage: Bacteria > Pseudomonadota > Alphaproteobacteria > Rhodobacterales > Rhodobacteraceae > NORP23. The sequence continues at coordinate 3,971 of CAZDLV010000195.1, forward strand.
TGAGCACTTCGGACGCCAGCGTCTTGAACTCGCCGCGCAGGGTTTCCGAGGTGGCGTTAAGCAGCGCGACCTTTTCGGCGTTGGCCTTCTGTTGCTGGCGCAGGGCCTCGGACAGGCGGGCGATTTCCGCCGATTGTTGCGCGAGGGTCCGGCGGGCCCCGGCCAACTCATGGCTTTGCTGTTCGTATTGCGGGGCCAGTGCCTGCTGCGCCGCCAGTTCGATCCGCAGGTCGGAGTGTTGCTGTGTCAGTTCGGTCAGGGCATCGGTTTCCGTGCGCAGACGCTGTTCCAGCGCATCGCCCCGCGCCTGCGCCACCGCCAGCCGCCCCGCCCTGCGCCAAATCAGCAGGCCGAGCGACAGCAACGCCAACGCGACGATGGCGGCCAGACCATAGGGGATCCAGTCGGGATTGTTGCGGATATTTTCGAGTAGCTGCGCGATCATGGCCTATTCCCGGGTTTTGTCCGATCCTAGCGCATCGAACAAATGCTGAACAGAGGTTTTCACATGTTTGAAACGATCGCCGCCCAGATGGGTGCCGCCATACCAGCGGGTGACTATGATGATGGCATCCTCCAGCCCCTCGCGCTGCATCATTTGCAGGATGATCATGCCGGCGCCACCCTCGCCGTCGTCGTTCTTGATTTCCGTGCCGTCGGCAAGGCGCGCAGCCCACGTGTTATGGGTAGCCCTCGCGAATTTTTTCGCCCGTGCCAGACGCTTGAGAAA
>CAZDLV010000196.1:0-4679 GCA_964506345.1 uncultured Rhodobacterales bacterium
TACCGGAATACCCGATCCCCGCCAAAATCGCCGAGCGCCCGCCGACATCAATGCGTGTGCGCGGTAAAACCGTACTCTTGACCATCTTTTGCAGAATTCGTGTGCTGGTATATCCAATTCCGAATACCAGGACCAGAACCAGCAGGTCGGACAGGGAAAACCGGCTGTTGCCGATAGACACGCCGTCGTTCAGCCAGCCCCAGATCTGGCGCAAGTCGTTCGGGCTTGCCCCCCAGATCAAGGCCAGAACCGGCAGCGCGCCAAGGGACAGAAGGAAACCGGCAAATACCGGTATCAAGCGGACTTTGTCACGACGCAGATCCGCGTCGTCGCTCCCGATCCAGTGATCCAGAAATGCGCGGGCAATGTCGAATACCACCAACAAAGTTGCGACAAAGGCGAGGGTTTCAATGGTCGGAAACACAAGGAAACGCGCCGCGGCGAAATATCCGACACCGGCCAGAACCGGCGACGCGATCGCAACAATCAACAAAAGTTTGTTGATAAGCGAAATCCCCCCCTTGATCATGGAGGCTTCTTCTTCGGCGGTCTCGCTGTTGCCGGTTTGCGGGTTTATATCACGTTGGATCAGGCGCGAGAGGCGGTAGAATGCCAGCGCCGCCAGTATGATCAGCGGCAGTTGCAAGACCGCCTGTGTTTCGCGATTGAAATCCGCTTGTGTGGCAATTGCCACCAACACTGTCTCCAGCGCATATACCACCCCCAGGGTCAGGCCTATGCGTTGGCCGGAACGGGGAATACGGGCGGAGGGCAAACCGGTGTCGTCGGCGCGAAACAGGCTGCGGCCCAGCCACGGGCCGGCAATCAGGGCAACGGCTATTTGTGGCAACACCGATACCAGCGCCGTGCCGGCAATGCCGAACAGGTCCGAGGATCTGACCGCCAATATCAATGCCGCAGCACCCGCCGCAGGCATAACCAGACCGGCCAGATTGGAAACGGCGGATTGCCACAACGACCCCTTGCCGGCCAGTGTCAGCGCCTTGTCGACCAGTCGCCGAAAGTTCTTTTTGAACCCCAGCAGCAGCCACAACCCCAGTCCGGCCAGAAATAGCGCAAGCGGCGCTTTCTGTTTAAGATCGGTTTTGCCGCTATCCGACGTGACAGCGGTAACAACCTCGCCAATCACGCGCGTTGTATACCCGCCGAGGTCTTCGACAGCCCGGATCCACAATGCCGGGTTTAACGGCGTCGGCCCGAGTTCGACCAACTGGTCCGTGAACCGCTGTCGCAAAATTGTGTTTATCTCTCCGATCAGCGAATCCGCCCGCTGGAAAGCGGCTTGCGCCGCCAGCAACGGCACGGTTTTCGCCGCAATTTCTTTGGTAAGTTCCGCGCGGCGCGCCGCGATTTCGGGCGCCTCCGGTGTGCCATCCGCCGGTGGTTCGCCCAAGGCCGTCAATTCGCCCTGTAACGAGGCCACATCCGCATTTGCGGCATTTTCCGCCTCGACAATCGCGGTCCGCTGGGTGACAAGGTCCGACCGCAGCACCTCCATCGCCGGGGTGGATGCCTGATTGCTTTTCAACACGTCCTCGGCCCGTGCCGCAGTCGCGGACCATTCCGCCAGCAACGGCGATATATCGCCTTGTGCCAGCGCCGTCGTCGACAGCATCAGACCCAGAAAAATACCGTAGGCAATACGACGCAAATATCCCATGAATTTCATCCCGATATCAGTTTTCAGCCACGTCGACCGAGACATCCGGCATTTCCGCCGCCGCGCGATCCAGCCATTCGGGCACCGGCAATCCCTTGGAATGCAGGAACGCCGGATTGAACAGCTTCGACTGGTAGCGCGTGCCGAAATCGGCCAGCACCGTGACAATCGTTTTGCCCGGTCCCATCGCTTGCGCCATGTGAATGGCGCCGGCGACATTGACGCCCGACGATCCGCCAAGGCACAGCCCCTCGTGCGCCAGCAGGTCGAACACCACCGGCAGGGCCTCGGCATCGGAAATATTGAACGACATGTCCACCGACAGCCCTTCGAGGTTCCTGGTGATCCGCCCCTGTCCGATCCCTTCCATGATGGAACTGCCCTCGGCCTTCAATTCACCGGTGGTATAATAGCTGTGCAAGGCGGCCCCGTCGGGATCGGCCAGCGCGATCTTGATATCCCTGTTGCGCTCGTGCAGCCCCATGGCCACGCCGGCCAGCGTGCCGCCGGACCCGACCGCACAGACGAATCCGTCGATCTTGCCGTCGGTCTGGTCGAAAATCTCGGGCGCGGTGGTGTCGATATGCGCCTGCCGGTTGGCCACATTGTCGAACTGGTTCGCCCAGATCGCGCCGTTCGGCAGGGTCTCGTTCAGCGCTGCCGCCAGCCGCTCGGAATAGCGCACGAAGTTGTTGGGATTGCGATAGGGCTTGGCCGGCACCTCGATCAGGGTCGCGCCCGCCAACCGGATCATGTCCTTCTTTTCCTGCGTCTGGGTTTCGGGGATAACGATCACCGTCTTGAACCCCATCGCCGCGCCGACCAGTGCCAGCCCGATACCGGTGTTGCCCGCCGTGCCCTCGACAATCGTGCCGCCGGGTTTCAGCGTCCCTTTGGCAATCGCATCACGGATAATCCCCAGCGCCGCACGATCCTTGACCGACTGCCCGGGATTCAGAAACTCCGCCTTGCCGTAAATCTCGCATCCGGTCAGTTCCGAGGCCTTCTTCAGGCGGATAAGCGGCGTGTTTCCGACGGTATCTGGAAGATCGGCTGTGGGTTTCATGGTTCTGTCCTCGCTATGGTGCGTTCCCTTAGACCTATTGACCCTGTTCGTGTCCGGCAAGGCCTGAAATCCGTTTTCACGCAACTGTTCCAATATTGGGTGAAGTTCCGCCCGATTCAGCTCCAGCGTTCGCCGGTTCGCTTGGCAATCACACCGCCCAGCGCCGATAGCACGACCATTGCCCCGACAATTTTGATGTCCATTGCCGCGCGGCTATACGACAGCATCTTTGCCGGAATTTGCAGTACGGCATCGATGGGTTCGTAGTAAAGATGCCGGAACATTCCCGCAATCATCGCATCGAGCGCAAAAACGAACAGAACCCACACGAAAGCCGAGAAACCGGCGCGGATCCCCAAATTCATAGCGGAGCGTTTTTCAAACGCGATCCGTGCGCCCAGACTACGCCAGCCGACCAACATTCCGACGACCGCCGCCGTCAGGGCCATCCGGTTTTCCTCTCGCTCCAGCGATGGATAAATACCGACAACGATCATAATCACGGCCACACTGGCCAATGCCATGTATATCGCGGATACGAGCTTGGCTGCCGTGGGCATGGGGTCTTTCCGTTCAAATCCAGTAAATGCCGGTCCTTACAGCCTTAAATACCTTTGCAAAATAGGCAAGAGGTTATTTCACCCGTCAGTACGGATCAAAGGACCGTATCAAGCGCCTTGATCAGCGCCTCCACCTCCGCCGCGCTGGTGTAATGCACGAACGACAGGCGCAACACCCCGTGCGCCGGATCGATGCCCAGGGCCTCCAGCAGGCGCACGGCATAGAAATCGCCGCCCCCCGCCATGATCCCGTGCGCCGCCAGCGCCCGCGCCACCTTCTCGCCCGGATGCGGCAGCGCCATCGCCACCGTCGGCACCCGCCCCTCGACCGTATCGCCGCCGATCAGCCGCACATCGTTGCGCCCGCGCAGATATTCCAGCAACGGCGCCAGCAATGCCGCCTCGTGCGCCGCCTGCAACCCCAGCACCGCCCGCGCCCGCGCTGCCGGCTCCGGCTCCTCGCCGAAATGGTGCGTATGCACCGCATCGACATAATCCGCCATACCGGCCGAGGCCGCGATCTGCGCATGGTCCGGCCCTGCGGGGGTAAAGCGTTTTTCGGGATAGCCCGCGTTGAAATAATGCCCCTGATTGGGCAGGCGGGCGGCCAGTGATGGCGCCACATACATCAGCCCCTGATGCGGGCCATAGGTCTTGTAGGCCGAAAACAGATAGACATCCGCCCCCAGCGCCGCGATATCCGGCAGGCCGTGCGGCGCGAAGCTGACCCCGTCCACCACCGCCACCGCACCGGCGCCATGCACGGTCCGGCAAATCTCCGCCACCGGATTGATCTGCCCGATGATGTTGGAGCAATGGGGAAAAGTCACCAGTTTCACTTTCTCGTCCAGCAGATGCGGCAGCTCGGCAGGGTCCAGAAATCCGGTGTCGGGGTCCACCTTCCACTCGCGCACATCGATGCCGTGTTCGGCCAGCCGCCGCCAGACACCGGTATTGGCCTCGTGGTCCTGATTGGTCACCACCACCGCATCGCCCGGCTTCATGATCCCGCGAAACGCCTGCGCCAGAACATAGGTGTTCTGGCTGGTGGACGGTCCGAAAGACAGCGTGCTTTCGGGAATGTTCAACAAGGCCGCCAGCCGCGCCCGCGCCTCGTCCATCTCCGCCCCTGCCAGTTGCGAGGCCCCGTAGGGCGCATAGGGCTGCACCTTGCGTTGCCGGTAATAGCGCGTCAGCCGGTCAATCACGAAGCGGCTGGTATAGGACCCGCCCGCGTTCTCGAAAAACGCCTGCCCCTGCAACGGAGCCTCGGAAAACGCCGGAAACTGGCTCCGGATAAAATCAACGTCCAGCTTTCCCATACCAACCTCTTCTTCTTTGCAAAATACTCGCGGGGGGCAAGGGGGCGGCA
>CAZDLV010000197.1:0-4675 GCA_964506345.1 uncultured Rhodobacterales bacterium
CAATGAAAACACCAAGGTCATCTGTCAGGGGCTTACCGGCTCTCAGGGGACTTTCCACTCCGAACAGGCGATTGCCTATGGCACGAAAATGGTCGGCGGTGTGACGCCGGGCAAGGGCGGGCAGGAACATATCGGCCTGCCGATCTTCAACACCGTCCACGAGGCGAAACATGTGACCGAGGCGAACGCCACCGTGATCTATGTGCCGCCGCCGTTTGCCGCCGACGCGATTCTTGAGGCGATCGACGCCGAACTGGAACTGATCGTCGCGATTACCGAGGGCATTCCGGTGCTGGACATGATGCGGGTGAAACGGGCGCTCGAAGGGTCCAGATCCACGCTGATCGGGCCGAACTGCCCGGGGGTTATCACACCGGACGCCTGCAAGATCGGCATCATGCCGGGCCATATCCACAAACGTGGTTCCGTGGGCGTGGTGTCGCGTTCCGGCACGCTGACCTATGAAGCGGTGAAGCAGACGACGGATGCGGGCCTTGGCCAGTCCACCTGCATCGGCATTGGCGGCGATCCGATCAAGGGGATGGAGCATATCGATGCGCTGGAACTGTTCCTTGGCGATCCGGAAACCCATTCCATCATCATGATCGGTGAAATCGGCGGTTCTGCCGAAGAAGACGCGGCGCAGTTTCTGATCGACGAAGCCAGGCGCGGCCGCAGCAAACCGGTTGCCGGTTTCATCGCTGGCCGCACGGCCCCTCCGGGGCGTCGTATGGGTCATGCCGGTGCGATTGTTTCCGGTGGCAAAGGCGGTGCCGACGACAAGATCGAGGCGATGAAGGCCGCAGGTATCGTTGTCGCCGACAGCCCCGCCGGACTGGGCGAGGCCGTTCTGAAAGCGATCGGATAACCCCGTGGGACCGGCACAAGCTATAACCGCGTGTTTCAAAAAATACGCAACCTTCTCGGGCCGCGCATCGCGGGCCGAGTTTTGGTGGTTTTTCGGATTGCTCGTCGATGTATGCCTGCTGTTCGCAGCTGTCGGGTATTTGCTGGACCTACAGCCGGTGACGGCATCGGGCGCCGTGAATTTCACCGTAATGATTGTGCCGATGGCGATCATGCTGGTGCTGGCCATTCCGTTTTTCGCGGTCAGCTGGCGCCGGTTGCATGATATCGGCTGGCCGGGCTGGGGTTTGCTGATCTGGGCCGGTCTTACCGTATTTTTCATGCGAATATTGCTGGTGGTTATGTCCGACCTGTCAGCTTGCGACGGCGGCGGCGCGCATTGTTTCGGCTCGGTCGCGTGGGGCTTTGGCTATACGCCGTTTATCACGATCGCTGTTTTGTGGATCGGCTATTTCATCGCGATGACACGCCCGTCCAGCCCGGATACCAACAAATTCGGTCCCAACCCGCACGAGGTAACAAAATGACTGAACTTCCGTCGAACGAGCAGTTCCAATCCGAATCTTTTCTGCAAGGGCATAATGCGGAATATGTCGAACAGTTGCAGGCCCGGTATGCCGGCGATCCCGCGTCGGTGGATGCAAGCTGGCAGGACTATTTCCGCGCGCTGGCCGAGGACCCGAATGCAGCCCGCGCCGAGGCTGCCGGCCCGAGCTGGGCGCGCACCGACTGGCCGCCGGTTCCGCATGACGACCTGACCGCCGCACTGGACGGCCAATGGCCCGATCCGGAAGTGATAGCGAAAAAGGTCGAGGCAAAGGCCACCGAACACGGTGTTTCCGTCAGCGCGGCACAGGTGCGTCAGGCGGTTCTGGATTCCATCCGCGCGCTGATGTTGATCCGCGCCTATCGTATTCGCGGCCACCTTGCCGCCGATCTGGACCCGTTGCACCTGACACCGCAAAAACCGATGCCGGCGCTTGATCCTGCCACCTACGGGTTTTCGGCGGCGGATATGGATCGCCCGATCTATATCGACAACGTTCTGGGCCTCGAAACTGCCACCCTGCGCGAAATTCTGGCGCTGGTGAAACGCACCTATTGCGGCACGTTCGCGTTGCAGTACATGCATATTTCCGACCCCGAACAAGCCGGCTGGCTGAAAGAACGGATCGAGGGGTATGGCAAGGAAATCCAGTTCACGCGCGAAGGCCGCAAAGCCATCCTGAACAAACTGGTCGAAGCCGAGGGGCTGGAGAAATTCCTGCACGTCAAATACATGGGCACCAAACGTTTCGGTCTGGACGGTGGCGAGGCGCTGATCCCCGCGATGGAACAGATCATCAAACGCGGTGGGCAACTGGGGCTGAAAGAAATCGTTATCGGGATGCCGCATCGTGGCCGGTTGTCGGTTCTGTCCAACGTGATGGGCAAACCTTACCGTGCGATTTTCAACGAGTTTATGGGCGGCAGCTACAAACCCGATGATGTCGAGGGGTCGGGAGATGTGAAATACCACCTCGGGGCCTCGTCGGACCGTGAATTCGATGGCAACAAGGTGCATTTGTCGCTAACGGCCAACCCCTCGCATCTGGAGGCCGTGAACCCTGTTGTTCTGGGCAAGGTGCGCGCCAAGCAGGGCCAGTTGGGCGATACGGAGCGCACGCAGGTATTGCCGCTGCTGCTGCACGGCGACGCGGCTTTTGCCGGTCAGGGTGTTGTCGCCGAAGGTTTCGGCCTGTCGGGTCTGAAAGGCCACCGCACCGGTGGCACCATCCATATCGTGGTAAACAACCAGATCGGATTCACCACTTCGCCGCACAATTCGCGTTCGTCGCCGTATCCGACAGATCTGGCGCTGATGGTCGAGGCACCGATTTTCCATGTTAACGGTGATGACCCCGAAGCCGTGGTTCACGCCGCCAAGGTGGCTATCGAATTCCGTCAGAAATTCCACAAGGATGCGGTGCTGGACATTTTCTGCTATCGCCGGTTCGGACATAACGAGGGCGATGAACCGATGTTCACGCAGCCGCTTATGTACAAGGCGATCAAAAAGCAGAAAACCACGTTGCAGATTTATACCGACCGTCTGATCCGGGACGGCCTGATCCCCGAAGGCGAGATCGAGGATATCAAAGCCGCGTTTCAGGCGCATCTGAACGAAGAATTCGAAATCGGCAAAACCTACAAGCCCAGCAAGGCCGACTGGCTGGACGGGCGCTGGTCGCATCTGGACAAACACAAGGGTAAATACGAGCGCGGTAAAACGCCGGTAAAAAAGGAAATCCTGAAGCAGGTCGGTGCGGCGCTTACCACACTACCCGAAGGGTTCCACGCCCATAAAACGGTGTTGAGGATCCTCGATCATAAAAAGAAAATGATCGATACCGGCAAAGGCATCGACTGGGCTACAGCCGAGGCGCTGGCCTTCGGCACCCTGATGCTCGAAGGGTATCCGATCCGTCTGTCCGGTCAGGACTGCACGCGCGGCACCTTCAGCCAACGTCATTCCGGCATTATCGATCAGGAAACCGAGGAACGCTATCTGCCGCTTAACCATATCCGCGAGGGGCAGGCGCAATACGAGGTTATCGATTCGATGCTGTCGGAATATGCGGTGCTTGGTTATGAATACGGGTATTCGCTGGCCGAGCCGAATGCGCTGACCCTGTGGGAAGGCCAGTTTGGCGATTTTGCCAACGGCGCGCAAATCATGATCGACCAGTTTATCAGCTCGGGCGAACGCAAATGGTTGCGCATGTCCGGTCTGGTCATGCTGTTGCCGCATGGCTACGAGGGGCAGGGACCGGAACATTCATCCGCCCGCCTTGAACGCTATTTGCAACTGTCGGCCGAGGATAACTGGATTGTCGCCAACTGCACCACGCCGGCGAACTATTTCCATATCCTGCGTCGCCAGATGCACCGGACCTATCGCAAACCGTTGATTCTGATGACTCCGAAATCGTTGTTGCGTCATAAACTGGCCGTCTCGACATTGCGCGAAATGCAGATCGGATCCAGTTTCCACCGCGTGTTGTGGGACGATGCCCAGATCGGGAAATCGGCCACGCAACTGGTTCCCGACGAAAACATCAAGCGCGTCGTCATGTGTTCGGGCAAGGTCTACTACGACCTGCTGGCCGAACGCGACGCGCGCGGGATCGACGATATCTATCTGATGCGGCTGGAACAGTTCTATCCCTTCCCGGCGATGTCACTGACCAAAGAGCTGTCCCGTTTCAAAAACGCCGATCTGGTCTGGTGTCAGGAAGAACCGAAAAACCAGGGTGGCTGGACATTTGTCGAGCCGAACATCGAATGGGTTCTGGGTCGTATCGATATCCGCGCCAGCCGTCCGGCCTATGTCGGGCGCGCGGCTTCGGCGTCGGTTGCGACCGGCCTTGCCAAAACACACAAAGCACAACAAGAGGCGCTCGTGAACGATGCGCTTACACTGTAAAGGATTGACCCGATGACCGAGATTCGCGTCCCTACGCTGGGTGAAAGCGTAACCGAAGCCACCGTGGCAACATGGTTCAAGCAGCCCGGTGATTCCGTCGCTGTCGACGAGATGCTCTGCGAGCTGGAAACCGACAAGGTCACGGTCGAGGTTCCCTCGCCTGCTGCCGGTGTCCTGACAGAAATCATTGCCGCCGAGGGCGAGACAGTGAACGTAGACGCCTTGTTGGCCAAGCTGGAAGAGGGTGCAACCGCAGCACCGGCCGCCACCAAGTCCGAGGCCCCGGCAGCAGTTGAACCTGCACCGGCCACAGCGACCAAAGATGTCGAGGATGCGCCATCT
>CAZDLV010000198.1:0-4631 GCA_964506345.1 uncultured Rhodobacterales bacterium
CTTCTTCTTCTTCTCAACGATATCGAGCCCGTTCCGTTCTCCTCTGCAAGTGTGCATCTCTTTTTTTTCTTCCGTCACAGCAATGCGTTCTATCATGTCGATATCATGCGTGAGTTTGGTCGACGCACTGTCGCTCAGTGGGTGGCTCTCGTCGCCTACCTAGTGATAGCCGGCTCCAAGAGCTTACCTATCCACACAACGCACATACTCTGAAAGTAGTGTAAGCGGGTTGTATCACCACATACCCTGCTGTGTAGCGCCATCCCGAGACTGAGCGCGTGACGACACAACACTTTTTTGAAGTTCCTTTTGCTTACCACAAAAGGGGTATGTCTGATGAGGAGAAGGTAAGTGGAGGGCCGAGTGAGGCAGAATGGACGGACCCAGAGGAATTCCGGTTCCCGGAAAACGAGGACGAGTTCCAGGAAATGAGCGATACCTGGCTGGTTTGGGAGGCCGAACAACGGTCAACCCGAAACAAAAGGAAGGGACTCGAATGGCAGGTCCAGCAACTGAGATGGTATTACCGAAGTCTTTTGAGTAAGTCCCGGTCAGAGAGTTTCTCGAAAGCGTCCGAGAGATTCCGAACGGGGGTCAAGGAGCAACTGGAGATATGCCAAGCACAGTTGAGAGAACTTGTTGAGCCGACCCGAGAACTGGCGCCGCGAGAGCGTGACGAACCACTGGGGGGCGTGAAGATGCCGACCGAAGTGCGCGACTGGCCCAAGTTCTGTGGGGCAAAAGAAAATGATCTTTCAGTGTCAACGTTCCTGGACGGAATTCGATTGAGAATCAAGTTGATAGATCTGGACCCCAAGTTACACATGCGCGCGCTGCTACAATGCATCAACCATGATGAACTGCATCGTTACTTGGCTCAGGAACTGACGGACCATATCGGTGCGGAGATCTCCAGTGAAAGCTGGAAGCTGGTCAAGGCGACGATGATCAAGTTCTTCTTTGGAACTAGGTATGATATCCATCTCAGAAATCTGTTATTGGGATTCACACAGCGAGGAAGTGAGGATCTCCAGACAATGTACGAGAGATACCAAAAGATCTATTCCGAAGCAGAGAAGAACCTGACGTTCAAGGATCTGGCATTGGGACACTTTGTGAGACTTTTCCCCAGGGAGATACAAGTGAGACTGGAGTCGCTAGGCGCCATCAAGACAGTGGATCTGGTACAGATTAAGAACCACGCGGCGCGATTCATCGTACCACAAGTCGGTAACTTCCGAAAGTCCCGGAACAGGGACTGGCGAAATCACCGTGGAGGACATCCGGAGCCACGCGGTGGCGCCAAAGGGTACAGGACCTCCCATAACACGGAGAGAAAGCCCGGGATGCACCAAGTGAGCAGAACTCGCAAACGGCCACAAGCCCATAAGGACAAGGCTCCCACTCGCCCCAAACGGAGGGTGAGACGTGGGGGACGCCGCAGACGCAGCTGGCACCGTCGACACCGTCGAGACAAACGGGTCAATGCAGTGTTCAGCGCGGATGGTTTCGTCGAACCAGTCAAGGTGACTGCGAACGACCGGGCAGTACGCCCACGAGCCCTGTTTGATACGGGAGCTGAGTGCTCGCTGATCAGGCAAGAGGTGGCGAGGCGACTCCAACTGAAGCCAAGCGGTCCAAGCACGTTGAACGCGCTTGGCAGAGACCGGAAGAGTCCGGGACGGGTTACCGTGAAGGTAACGTTCCGAGACTACACGGCAACCATCGAGTGCATGGTGCTCCGCGAGCTGCCCTACGAGATGATCATCGGCCGAAACGCTTTTAAGCGGTTCGGACTGGGCTCGCTAAACACGCTGTATAACGGAACCAAACCGTTGTCTCGCACCACCGATACGTCGGAGAGTGCAGCGAAGCGAGTGGATGGGAACAAACCCATCTATGAGGAACTGTCACAAGAACAGATCCATCAAGCCCGATCCAAACAAATCGAGGAGGTGAAGCACGCGGAACGTGTGGAGGAACAACGCAAACCCAACAAGGGGATGCGAGTTCAACACGACCACAAGATGGTCGAACAAGTCCAAGCAGGCATCCAGGAATTACTGGATGAAAACGACGCCATCCCAAACGACGTGCATACGACGTGGGAACCGCTAGTCGATCTGCCAATCGAAGTGGATACGAGCCAACCTCCAGCGTTTGCCAAACAGTATCCATTGGACAAGACGAAGCGGGCAGTTCTTAAAGAAAAGCTCCATGAGCTCCTGGAGACAAACCGAATTGAGCGTTTGCCAAACAAGGAGCTCAATCACCGAAAGCGATGGAACGCACCGGTGATAATTCTCAAGAAGGGAACGAAGCCTGACGGTACGACAAAATTCCGAGTGGTACAAGACTTCCGAGGATTGAACGCACGGTTGCTCCACGGACCGCAACAACATGGAATGCACCAGATGGAAGAACTGGTGGAATCCTGTGCGGGCTTCACGATCGCGACAGCGTTGGATCTGAGTCACGCCTATCACATGGCGACCATCCGTCCGGAAGATCGACACCGCACCGCGTTCCAAGCAGGAAATGCGGTGTATCAGTGGAAATCCCTCCCCTTGGGACTGGCCAGCGCTCCGGCGTTCTACATGGCCGCAATGTCGAGACTGTTCCAAGATCTCTCCTATCTCAAGATTTACATGGATGATTTGATCATTGTCACATTCAAAGAATCGGAAAACGAACCAATTCGAGTGACAACGCGGAGACACATCACGCAGATTCGCGAAGTCTTGAAGAGATTGAACAAGTACAATTTCAAGCTCAGCGTCGAGAAGACGCAGTTGGCATTCAAGAAGATTGGGATCCTCGGTTGGGTTGTGGGATCCCACGGTCGCGAGATCGCGGCGGATAAACTCGAAGCAATCCGCACTTGGAAAATGCCCCACACCAAACTCGGCCTACAATCCTTTATTGGAATGGTAAACTTTGTGCAGAAAGGGGTGCAAAAGGTGCTGGTGAAACTAGCGCCACTGCAAGAGTTGGCAAACTCAGTCAAGAAAGGCAAGGTGAAAGTTGAAGAACGTCACCTGCATGCATTTGAAATCGTGAAAAAAGCGGTGGCGAAAGCAATTGCCCTAAGGAAACCGATGCAAGGAGTCCGATTCGAGATCGAATCAGACGCGTCGGACACGGGAATGGCCGCAAGCCTGTTTCAAATCGATCCCGACACGGGAGAACGCAGATACTTGGCATTTGCAAGCAAAGCATTCCGCGGCGCCGAAACCAGATACTCCATTGGGAGGAAAGAGTTACTGGCGCTGCTACTGGGTCTGCGAAAGTTCCGAACGTATTTCCATGGGGATGACAAACGACTGCTATGTCACACGGACAACAAGGCAGTCAGTTTCCTGCTGAAAAAAGTCAGATTGGCCGCGGTGCTGGAAAGGTACATTGATGAGATTCTGATGTACGATTTCGACATTCGATTCATCAAAGGCGAAGAGAATGTTGTCAGCGATGCGCTGTCACGAAAACCTGTCGAAGAACAGCAGAACACCGCCAAGACAGCGGAAGACAGTCGGGAGGAAAACCACGACTGGCTCTGGATCGGAGACAAAGTGGTGACGGAACACAAGCTGCGAGTGGCACAAGTCGCACTCATGAAAAGAGTGCGGAATCCAGGACGGGAACTGCATAAGTTCCAACGCAAGGTGCTGAAAACAGCGGATACGATACGCAAACACGTGTATCCGAGCCTGCGCACAAAGATGCTGAGTGCTCAGAGCAAGATCAAGAAGAAGGCAGACAAATCTCGACGAACGAATGTGACGTTCAAACGAGGAGATTTTGTGATGAGATGGATCGATGGTTCGTATCAAGGTACATTGAAGCCTAAATACGTCGGTCCATTCAGGGTGATCAGAAAGACGCGAGCGCACACCTTTTACCTGCAAGGAGCAGATGGTCAAGTGCTGCACCGCGCGATTCCGGTACAAAAACTGAAGAAAGCCCACAAACCGAGATCATTCCCTAATATTCCGAGCACGGCAGTCCTTGAAAAGCTGTGGCAGGAACTGGGAAAAGAAGATTCAACGGATGAAGATGGCAGTAAAATGTGCATCGTCCAAGATATCCTCCAACACTCGAATGCGTCCGATTGGAACAGGACCAAATATCGGGTACGTTGGGTAGGATGGGACGAAAAGGATTCCACATGGGAACCAATTGAACATTTCACGATTGGGTCGCACATCCTGCTGGGCAAATACTGGTTCGACAGATTCAAAGAAATCAAGCGAAACGAGCGATATTTGTACGGGAAAATTCGGGAATTGAAGCGCGAAATCGCGCAGTCGAAAGAGAGAGAGCCTACACGCAAGTCGTGTCGTAGTACCAGAGGACAACACAGTCACTTCAAAAACTAGGGTGTTTGAAGTTGGCGGAGGAGAGTGTTCTGGCCTAGACACACTGTGGGTCCATAAGGACCCATAGTCTGCGGAGACCCCGCTCACGGTAGAGAAAGAGAGAAATAGAAGAAGAGAAACAACCGAGATACAACTCAGGATACTTCTATTTGGCTCTCGTCGCCTACCTAGTGATAGCCGGCTCCAAGAGCTTACCTAAACCACACAACGCACATACTCTGAAAGTAGTGTAAGCGGGTTGTATCACCACATACC
>CAZDLV010000199.1:0-4622 GCA_964506345.1 uncultured Rhodobacterales bacterium
GTGGAAGTTCGAGTCTTCTCCTGGGCACCATTTCTCCTTCTCATAGCTGCTCATAATGGCTCAAATCCCTTGATTTATAAGGCGTTTTGTGTTGTGCTGCGATATGTTTTCCGCTGTTTACGAACAGAGGTTCCGGACTTGGATATTTTGAAAGCCGCGCGAATTTGGAAATATCGGCGAGCCAGAATTTCCCGTTTGTCCGGACTGGATTACAGTGCGGGAGACCAGATAACACGGCACATATTTATTTGCGGGCTTCATCGAAGCGGCACGACCTTGCTCGAACAATATTTATATTCCCGTTTTCACCTGTCCGTGTTGCGCGCGAATGTTCCGGCGAACGAAGGCCAGCATTTGCAGAGCGTGTATTCGCCCGCCTATCACTTTGGCGGGCCGGGAAGATTCGCATTCAGCCCGGAAATGGCGGCGGAGCCGGCCACCCTGTCCGACCATAAAAAATGCCGGTCCCGGATCATGGCCGACTGGAAAAAATATGTTGTCGGGGACAGCCCGACTCTTCTGGAAAAGAGCCCGCCCAACCTGACCAAAATTCCGTGGTTGCGGCAGGTTTTCGGCGATCCGCTGTTTATTATCCTGACCCGCGACCCGCGCGCGGTATCTGCCGCCACAAGGAAATGGTCGAAGACCTCGATCGAAGAGCTGATGATGCATTGGAATGTCGCCTATTCTGTTGCGGTGAAAGATTCAGCAAGCGACTGTTTTTTCATTAGATACGAGGACATTTGCCAAGACCCGAAGCACGCGGTGGAAAAATCCGGTATCGAAAAATTTCTGACGCCGCGGGCGGCCCCCCTTGATACTGCGCGGCGGTTTGCGGAAATCAGGAATACAAATGCAGGATATCTGGACCAGCACACCTGCAAATACTATGGCAAGGGCGTCTGGAATAAATTCGGGTATGATGTTTGACACCCCCCCCCCGCGCGCGGTTGCGGTGCTTGTCCTGTGCAGTTTACCGCAAAAGAAACTGGTGCTTCGCCTGCAAGCAATGGTATGACACCGGATATCCGGAGGACCGGGTGCGCGGCGCGTTTGCCCGCGCCGCGTTCCTGCGCTGTTTGGCAGGCAAATGAAGGGTTACCATGACGAATTATCTGTATCAGAACGACCTTCCTGACGATCTGGATCTGGGACCGGTTGTTGCTATCGATTCCGAGACGATGGGCCTGCATCCGCACCGGGACCGGTTGTGTCTGGTTCAGCTGTCCTCTGGCGACGGCAATGCGCATCTGGTGCAGATTTCGCAGGACCAGACCGAGGCGCCAAACCTGTGCCGGATGCTGGCAGACCCCGGGGTGTTGAAGCTGTTCCATTTCGGGCGCTTCGATATCGCCGTGTTGCTGCACCGTTTTGGCGTGATGACCGCGCCGGTTTACTGCACCAAGATCGCCTCGAAGCTGGTGCGGACCTATACCGACCGTCACGGGCTGAAAAATCTGCTTCAGGAATTGCTGAAAGTCGACATCTCGAAGCAACAGCAATCGTCGGACTGGGGAACGGCGGTATTGAGCAAAGCACAGATCGAGTATGCCGCGTCGGATGTTTTGTATCTGCACCGCCTGATGGACGAGCTGAATATCCGGCTGGAGCGCGAGGGACGGATGCCGTTGGCGCAGGCCTGTTTCGGGTTTTTGCCGCATCGTGCCGCACTGGATTTGGCCGGATGGCCGGAAACCGATATTTTCGCGCACTAGATGGTGACCGCACAGGCCACGATACTGTCCGGCAGGCGGGTACTGGAAACCGAGGCCGCGGCCCTTGGCGTCATGGCGGCCGGACTGGGGGGGGCATTTGCCCGCGCGGTTGACGTATTGCTGGCAACCAAAGGCAGAATTGTTGTTTGCGGCATGGGGAAATCCGGGCATATCGCCCGGAAAATTGCGGCAACATTTGCGTCCACCGGCGCACCGGCGCAGTTCGTGCATCCGGCCGAGGCCAGTCACGGCGATCTGGGCATGATAACCCGCAACGATGTGGTTCTGGCCCTGTCGAATTCCGGCGAAACGGCGGAACTGGCCGATATTATCACCCACACCGGCCGTTTTTCCATTCCGCTAATCGGGGTGGCCCGCAACCCTGACAGCGTTTTGTTGCGACAGGCGGATGTCGCGCTGGTATTGCCGGATGTCGACGAGGCTTGCGCCGTGGGGCTGGCCCCGACCACCTCGACCACGATGACGCTGGCGCTGGGGGATGCGCTGGCGATTGCGATGATGGAGCAACGCGGATTTTCGCCAGAGGATTTCCGGCTGTTCCACCCGCGTGGGCGAATTGGCGCGCAACTTGTGCGGGTCGGGGATTTAATGCATGGCCCCGGACAAATGCCCGTTGTAAAAGACAGCGACTCGATGGGGGATGCGCTGTTGGTAATGACCCGGCAAGGGTTTGGCGTTGCCGGAGTCATCGGCGCGGCGGGGTGGCTGGACGGAATTATCACCGACGGCGATTTGCGGCGAAACATGGAAGGGCTGCTGGAATGTGCCATCACTGCGGTAATGACCGGAAAACCGGTCACTGTCACGGCCGATATGCTGGCGAGCGAGGCGCTGGGGCTGATGAATGACCGCGCGATAACCAGCCTGTTTGTTGTCGAGGCGGAAAATAACCGGACACCGGTCGGGTTTTTGCATCTGCATGACTGTTTGCGGGCGGGGATCCTGTAACCTATGGAAAGCCGCGCCATTACATATTCGCGATTTGTCTACACGCTGAA
Organism: uncultured Rhodobacterales bacterium; assembly: GCA_964506345.1. Taxonomy (GTDB): domain Bacteria; phylum Pseudomonadota; class Alphaproteobacteria; order Rhodobacterales; family Rhodobacteraceae; genus NORP23. Next base: position 2,735 of record CAZDLV010000199.1, read on the forward strand.
AATCGTGCTGCCGCTGATTGCGATCGGGCTGCTGTCAACGGTGTTCCTGTTTACCAAGGATCGCACGCTGGAAGGCGGTTTACGGTTTTCGAAGGCGGATTTCGCGACGCTGGAATCCGGAATGCAGGTATCCAAACCGCGGTTCTCGGGCAGTAACGCGCAAGGCGATACCTATAATTTTACGGCCGATGTTCTGTATCCGGATGCGCCGAAGCCCACCCGGCTGGCCGCAACCGGCCTGTCCGGCGAGATGCAGATGCTGGACGGACTGGCGATCCAGTTGTCGGCAAAACAGGCCGACATCAACCTGAATGACCGGACCGTTCGTTTGTTCAACGGCACCGATGTGGTGTTCTCGGACGGGTTTCGCGCGAAAACCGGCAGTATTTTCGCCAACCTCGAAGCCGGAACGCTGAACACTGCCGGCACTGTGCGCGCCACCAGTCCGATGGGGAAAATTGCGGCCGGAAACCTGCGGGTCGAGACCCTGCGCATCAATGAACGAGAAAACCGGATGATTTGGTTTGAAAATGGCGTTAAACTGACATTCAAGACCGGAAATCCACCTGATACAGGGCAGACACCAAATGAATAAATCGCTTGCAATCGGACTTCTTCTGGGCGTGCTGGCCATTTTTCCGGCCGCACATGTCGTTGCACAGGGGGCGCAGGTTCCTTTTGCCGCCCTGAAACCCGGCGGTGACAAAACCGTCGAGGTAACAGCGGACACACTGGGAATAGACCAGACATCCGGCAAGGCCGTGTTTTCCGGCAACGTAGTGATCGGCATCGACACGATGCGCATGACCGCAGACAAGGTCGAGGTTGTGTACAAGGATCTGACCGCCGGTGCCACCGGTGCGATTTCGGTTCTGATCGCGACCGGCAATGTCACCTTTACCAACGGTAGCGAAGCAGCCGAGGCCGATTACGCCGAGCTGGATCTGGACGCCGGCCAGATTGTCATGACAGGAAATGTCATTCTGACACAGGGCGGCAATGCCTTGTCGGGGCAGAAAATGCGGATCGACCTGAACGCCGGCACCGCCGTAATCGAGGGGCGCGTGCAAACCATATTGCAAAGCGGGACAGGAAATTGAGCGCGGTGCCAAATCTGGAGGTAACGCAGGGTTCTGCCGGACTGGTCGTGGCGCATCTGGGCAAAAGCTATGGCAAACGCCCGGTTTTGCGCGATATGTCGATGGAACTGCATCGTGGCGAGGTCGTAGCCTTGCTTGGCCCCAACGGTGCCGGCAAAACCACCTGCTTTTACGCGGTGGCGGGGCTGGTGCTGCCTGACTCGGGTCAGGTGGTCATTGACGGCTTCGACGTGACGCAATTGCCGATGTACCGGCGGGCAAAGCTGGGCATCGGGTATTTACCGCAGGAGGCCAGCATTTTTCGCGGACTGTCCGTCCAGAACAACATCCGCGCGGTGCTGGAGTTGCACTTCGGGGATAAACACAAACGCGAACAAATGCTGGAAGAACTGCTCGGCGAGTTTTCCATCACCCATCTGCGCCGCGCGCCGGCCCTGTCGTTGTCGGGCGGCGAGCGGCGGCGGGTGGAGATCGCCCGCTGTCTGGCCGGGCAACCGAACTATGTGCTGCTGGACGAACCGTTTGCCGGCGTTGACCCGATTGCCGTCGGCGAAATCCGCGATCTGGTGGCGCATTTGAAAGACCGCGGAATCGGCGTGTTGATCACCGACCACAATGTTCGCGAAACGCTGGATATCGTCGATCGCGCCTATATTCTGCATGACGGCAAGGTATTGAAAAGCGGGACTCCGGCAGAGGTTGTTCAGGACAGCAACGTCCGTCGGGTCTATCTGGGCGAGTCTTTCCAGTACTAGGGCGGTGACCTATAAACCCCGCACCGCCAGTTA
>CAZDLV010000200.1:0-4614 GCA_964506345.1 uncultured Rhodobacterales bacterium
ATGCGGACCTGAGTGGTGGTAGTGTGGTGGTGAGTGATCTGATTGGTCAGACGGATACGATTCTGTCGAGTGCGGTGACGGTGACGGGGGTGCCTGCGGTGTTGGCGTACGGTGCGTCGGTGACGCCGGAGGTGACGGTTGCTGTGCCGTCTGGGACGCATTACGGGGTGTATGAGGGTACGGTGGTGGTGACGTATGACAACGGGTCGGATCCGGATGTTGCGGACACGTTGCGGTTGGTGGTGCAGGTGGGTCCGGTGGAGGCGGTCACGTTTGGTTCTGTAGATACGCTGAGCGGGCCACACGGATCTGTGGTGACAGGTGGTGGATGGGTGAAAAACACGGGTCAGACGCCGCTTTTGGGTCTGGTGTTATCTGTTGAGCAGCCGTTGACCCATGTAGCGGATCCGAACATTACGATTCCGATTTCTCAGGTCACGTTTATTCCGCAGATGTTGGATTCGGTTGCGATTGGAGACAGTGCGTCTTTCACGATCCATGTGACGATACCGACGGGTCAGTATGCGGGACGATACACCACTTATGTGGTGGTGCAGGATGATGATGGTTATCCTGTTGCGACAGCCCCGTTTGTCGTAGATGTGGATTCCAGTTACGACCTTGATATTGCGGACAACGAAGGGAACCTGGTTTCCAACACAATGTCGCTCGCAGGTGCTCCGGGCACGAATGTCTCCGGCGCCTTCCAGTTGGTGAACCCGGCCAATGATGCGATGAACGTGGACCCTGATCCTTATGGAAATGCGGACCTGACGGATCTCTACTACATTGTGTCGGATCTCACAGACGCATACGGACATGTGATCAATGCTTCACAAGTCACCTTTACTTCCAACCCTGCTGCACTGCCCTTCGGTGCATCTGCGGATCCTGTGATCACGGTTGCCATTCCTTCGGCACAACCTGAGGGAACCTATACCGGGACCATTACTGTTATCGATTCGACTGCGGGAGTGAGCGACGAATTCACCTTGAAGGTTACCGTGGGTCCGGTGGAGGCCTTGAACATTGTGGAGGCCTCTGTGAACGGGTCCGGTGACCATGGCCAATTGGTGACCGTTGGAACCTTTACCGTTGAGAACACCGGTAATACGCCACTGTACGGGATTTCTTTCACGAGCGAGAACCTGGTTCTGTCAGCCACGGAATTCATCTCGGCGAGTGCGGTGAGTTTCGTACCCACCCAGATTGATTCCCTGGGGATTGGACAGAGTGCGACGGTCACCGTCAAGGTTGCCGTTCCGCTGGGCCAATATGCGGGACTCTACACCGGTCTCGTCACCGCTCGGGATTACAACGGTTATCCCTCCGATACGGTACGGATCAATCTCACGGTCGACAAGACGTATGACCTGGATGTCGCGGATAACCTCCAAAACCTCTCCTCGAACACGATGGAAATTGGTGCACAGCCGGGTGAGACGGTTACACGTCTCTTCCGTGTTGTGAACCCAGACAACCTCGTAAACAACTTTGATCAAAACGACGGACCTGGAAACACGGATCTCACGAATATCTTCTACATCCTGCCGACCCTGACTGATGGAAATGTTTCGATCACACTTACGCCGACACCTTCTGCGGGTTGGAGCCTTGGGTCTGGCGGCGCTTCGGATGTCCAACTACAGGTCCAAATCCCCTCGACAATGGTCACGGGTACCTACAGTGGTTGGGTTGTCGTTGCTGACTCCGAAGGAACAACGGTCGTTGATCAGGATAGTTTCCTGCTGGTCGTGAACGTCGGGATCACCGAAGACCTGGATATTGACTCCACTGTGGTCCATGCCTCAGGTGACCATGGTGCGATTTCCACAACGGCAACCTTCAATGTTGTGAACACCAGCCCGACAGCAAACCCCGATGCCGGTGATGGGCCGGGGAACACCGAGTTGACCAACATTGAGTTTGTGGTGATCAGTCCGCTGGTCGGGCCGGGTGGAACAATTCCGTCGGATAAGATTCACTTCATCCCGAATAGCATCAGTTACCTCGGCATTGGTGAATCCCAGGCTGTTCAGGTCTACGTTGAGATTCCGCAAGGAACTTACACGGGTGATTACACTGCCACCATCGTGGCACGTGAAGCCGATGGTGTCCCTGCAGATACCGTCCAGTTCATCCTGCATGTGAATGAGGCGGCAGACCTCGATATTGCGGACAACATGGGGAACCTCACTGGGAATACGATGTCCCTGGTCGCACAACCTGGCCAGACGGTCTCGGCACGATTCCATATCTACAACCCGAACACCGATGCGAACAACGTGGATCCTGGAGACGGTCCGGGTAACGTCGACTTGAACAACCTGAACTATGCAGCTACTGATCTCACGGATGGGCTGGGTCACACCATCCCGGTTGCACAAATTAGCTTCCCGGGTGCCGTGACGGCACTGGCGTCCGGTGAGTTCTTCAACGCAACCCTGCAAGTTGTGGTTCCGCCGAACCAGCCTGCAGGCCTCTACACAGGTCAGGTCTGGGTGTATGACGGTGTGAAGGGAGTATCCGACACCTTCGACCTGACGGTCAATGTTGGAATTGAGGAAGATCTTGACATCATTGAGAGCCTGGTCGCAGGCTCCGGAGACCATGGCACGAACAATGTGGCCATTGGCTCTTTCTGGGTGTTGAACCCGAACAATACGTCTCCGAACTATGACAACGACGGTCCGGGGAATGTAGACCTCGATAACATCCAGTTTGAGGTTGCTCCGCTCATCAACGGTCCTTATGTGTTCGATCCTGCGAATGTCGTCCTGAACCCGAGCTACATCTCTGGCCTCTTCTCCGGCGATAGTGCCCTGATCCAGGTCACTGTTAACATCCCTGCGGGTCAGCATGAAGGAATTTACACAGGCCTGATTACTGCTCACGACGATGATGGCGAGCCTTGGGACACCATCCGACTGACCATTACGGTGAATCCCGCCTATGACCTTGACATCACGGACAATGAGGCGAACCTCGATGCGAACGTCATGACTTTGGGTGGTGACCTTGGAACAACGGTGAGCGGCGCCTTCCAGGTGGTGAACCCGAACAGTGAAGAGACGAATATGGATCCGGATGATCCGTTCGGGAACGCAGATCTCTCGAACATCATCTACTATGCACACGCCTTTGTGGGTCAGTCCACTGCGATTACCTTCCCGGCCTCAGCGATTACGGTGACCGGTCCGTCCTCCTTGATCTCGGGCGATGGCGGCATCGGGAACGTGCAGATCACAATTCCGACGAACCAGGTGTACGACACCTACATCGGTTGGGTTGTGGCACGCGACACTGTGGCAAACGTGGCCGACAGTTTCCAAGTTATGGTCACGGTCTCCCCGAACGAGGACGTGGATATTGTTGAGGATCAGGTTACGGCCACAGGCGCAGCAGGTGACACACTGGTAACCTTTGCGTCCTTCACAATCGTGAACCCAGATACCTCATACAACCCTGATCCCGACGGACCGAGCAACGTGGATCTTGACAATCTCCAGTTCACGACCACTGGACTGTCGGATGTCAACGGTGATCACTTCATCCCGCCTGAGAACATTTACCTGGCCGTAACAAACTTCTTCGACCCAACCCCTGTGGACCAGGCCGTTGTGGATCAATTGGCACTCGGACAACAGGCAACAGGTCTGGTGACGGTCCTGGTTGCACAAGGCCAGCATGCAGGGGTTTACATGGGTCAGTTGAGGGTGATCGATGACGATGGCTATCCGAGTGACGTCATCGGTCTGCAGTTGACCATTACCCCGAGCTATGACCTCGATATCGCAGACAACGCGCTTGACGTCAGTGGAAACGTAATGAGCCTGGATGTACCGTTCTTCAGCGATAGCGTCACCGGTGCCTTCCAGTTGATCAACCCGAACAATGAAGCGATGAACGTGGACCCCGATCCGTTCGGAAACGATAGTCTCACCTCCCTGACCGCGGTTGTGACAGATCTGACTGCTATGGGCGGACTCTACACCATCGCGGCAACGAACGTGACGGTGGATGTCCCGACCACACTCTACTCCGGAACGTCTACGCCTGTCCAGGTGACGGTGCACATCCCTGCGGGTCAGTTTGCTGCGACCTATGAGGGCTATGTCAAGATCATCGATACAGCGACAGGGGTTGCGGATAGCTTCTTGCTGAGCGTGAACGTTGAAGCAAGCGAAGATCTTGACATTGTGGAGGATCAGATCACGGGTTCCGGTGCGGCCGGAGATACGGCAATTACCTTAACACCGTTCACAGTTGTCAACCCTGATATCAACAACAACCCGGACCCCGATGGTCCAGGGAACACCGATCTTGGCAACATCCAATTCATGGCCACCGACTTGGTCGCGAACGGTGGTCAGTACTTCATCCCGTCCACTGCGGTGAACTTCAGTCCGCTGTTCATTGACAGCCTCGTTTCCGGTGATTACGAGAATGTTTCGGTCACCGTCGAAGTTGCCGCGGGTCAACACGCCGGGACTTACACCGGAATGATCACGGCAACCGATGACGACGGGAATCCGTCCGACAATGTGGGTGTGAGCATTACCATCACGCCGTCGTATGACTTAGACATTGTGGACAATGCTGCGGATCTCTTAG